>CALAHL010000475.1 GCA_937891725.1 uncultured Rhodospirillaceae bacterium
AGCGAGATTATCACGCCACTTCCGTGGCTCACTTTTGCATTGCCGTTCTCACCACAGGTTCGGCGTTCTATTTTTCGCGAGAGAAGTCCGGATCGTGGCGTCTCGGGGAACTTGCCAATTCACAGACGACCCTTGCGCACGCAGTCATGGCCTCCGCGGCATATCCGCTATTTCTGCCGGCGCTTGATGAACGTCTCGCTTTCAACAAACCTGACGGATCGCGGCGCGAGGAGCACGTCACCCTGACCGACGGCGGGGCTTACGACAACTTGGGCCTAGCGCCGCTTTGGCCTGATCGGGACTCCTCGGTGAGCCTGAACGTCTCTGGAGTGGACTCGATCATCTGTTGCCGCGCGGGTTACGGTTTGCGATTTGATCCACCCAGCCAATTCTTCATGGCGCGGCTTACAAGCACGTTCACTTGCATCTTTGACAGGGCTCAGAATGCTGCCGTGAAGCGCCTGTTCGATTTAAAGTCATCTGGGCAAATCAAAAGGTTTGCCATGCCCTTCCTTGGGCAGGATGACACCCGCCTCGCCTATCCGCCGTCGAATCTTGTATCACGCGACGACGCACATGGATATCCAACTGACTTTTCTGCCATGCCTGACGAATGGATCGAGAAACTCAGTAAGCGTGGCGAACAGTTAACACACGCATTGATTGCCGAGCACATGCCCGAACTTCTCTGAACTAAATGAATGAATAGAGTTTTCCAAATAGAGAACGCTTCTACTGCATCCTTCTTTCTGCGTGCCGCGAATGACCGTTATTGTCAAAACTGGTCTATGGTGCTGATCGACTGTTCTAGCGTCTAGCCAACGCTTTCACCGGTAAGCGCCCGCTGACCACCCTCGTTGCTTGAGGGGCTTCGCGGTCCGAGATGCCGCCCATCACGATGGAGGCGTCGATGGATAGCGATGTACAAACTTGCGTAAGTTCTCACAGTGACGATCGGGGATATGCCGGGCGTATCGAGGTTGTGACGGGTCCGACCGGGCGCCGGCGGTGGCCGGAGCATGTGAAGGCCGCGATGGTGCTGGAGACGTTCCTCGACGCGGTGTCGGTGGCGGATGTGGCGCGCAGGCATGGGGTCTCGGCGCCGCAGTTGCATGCCTGGCGGCGGGCGGCGCGGGAGGGGCTGCTGCCGATGCCGGAGGACGAGGCGCTGGGGCTCGTCCCGATCCTGGTGGACGGGGGTGGCCGTGGTGGCGCTGAACCGCCCGCAGGGGGCACGCTGTCGCTGGAGGTCGGGGACGTCCGGATCCTCGTGCCGGCGGACTTCGACCCCTGGCACCTTGGCCGGGTCCTCGCGGCGCTGCGGGGTGCCCTGTGACCCTGCCGGCCGGGATCACCCGCGCCTATCTGGCGACGCGGCCGGTCGACTTCCGCAAGGGTCATGCGGGCCTCGCGCTGATCGTGCAGAGCGTGCTGGGGCACGACCCCTACAGCGGCGCGCTGTTCCTGTTCCGGTCGAAACGCGGCGACGGGGTGAAGTGCCTGGTGTGGGATCAGACGGGTCTGGTGCTGGTCTACAAGAAGCTGGAGGGCGGCGCGTTCCACTGGCCGAAGCCGTCGGACGGGGTGCTTCGGCTGTCCCCGGCGCAGTTTTCCGCGCTGTTCGAGGGGCTCGACTGGCGAGCGGTCCGGGCCGAGCGGCGGCGGCGGCCGCGGCTGGCGGGATAGCTGCGGCAGGGTGACTCGGGCGATCGTTCCTGCAGGCATGACGGACGTTGTGGGGTATCCTTGCGCCATGGCATCGAGCAGGACCAGCGCGGCCCATGTGGCGGATCTCGAGCGGCTGCTGGCCACGTCGGAGGCCGCCCGCATCGATGCGGAGACGCGCCTGGCCGAGGTCGAGGAGGCCCGAGCCCGGCTGGAGCGGCTGCTGGCGCAGATGCGGCGCGCCAGCTTCGGAGCGAAATCCGAGAAGCGCGACCCGGACCAGCACAACCTGCCGTTCGAGGATGTGGAGGCTGCCGCGGGCATGCTCGCCGCGGCCAGCGAGGCGGCCGACAAGGCCCTCGGCACCCGGAAGAAGGCGCCGCGGGCGCCCGAGCCCAACAAGGGGCACCTGCCGGCGCATCTGCCGCGCATCGAGCAGGTGATCGAGCCCGACAGCACGCTCTGCCCCTGTGGATGCGGCGCGATGCAGAAGGTGGGCGAGAGCCGGACCGAGCGGCTGGACGTCATCCCCGCGCAGTTCCGCGTGCTGGTGACGGTGCGCCCGAAATACGTCTGCCGCGCCTGCGCCGGCGCCCAGCATGCCCAGGCGCCGGCACCGGAATGGCTGGTGCCGCGCGGGCTGCCCACCGAGGCGCTGGTCGCCCACAGCATGGTGGCCAAGTTCGGGGACTACCTGCCGTTCTACCGCCAGTCCGAGATCTACCGCCGGCAGGGGATCGAGCTCGACCGCAGCATGCTCGCGGAGTGGTCGGGGCGGGCGGCGCAGCTGCTGG
>CALAHL010000476.1 GCA_937891725.1 uncultured Rhodospirillaceae bacterium
CCGTGCGGTATCCGGTCCGGTAGTGCGGCCGATATGGATCTCGTAGCCGGTGACGGGGTGCCCGTCGAACGACATACCGGTGCTGGCGGTCAGGGTCTTGTCCGCCGTCAGATCGGTTTCGATGTCGAGCAGACCGAGCCCCTCGGCCTCCCCCGACGGTCCTTCGATCCCCTCCGGGTCCCGCACCACACGGCCCAGCATCTGATAGCCACCGCACAGCCCCAACACCCGTCCGCCGCGCCGGACATGGGCGGCGATGTCGATGTCCCAGCCCTGCTGACGCAGGAAGCGCAGATCGCCGATGGTCGATTTCGAGCCGGGCAGCAGCACCAGATCCGCCACCGGAATCGGCTGACCCGGCTGCACGATCCGCAGGTCGACCGAGGGCTCGTGACGGAGCGGGTCGAGATCGTCGAAATTCGCGATCCGGGAGAGACGGGGCACCGCGATCACCACCGAGGCGTCGGCATCCGCTGCCTCCGGCGCACGGTCCAATGCCACCGCATCCTCCGGCGGCAGACGTCCGGCCTCGGCGAACCAGGGCACCACCCCGAAGCTGGGCCAGCCGGTCCGCTGGGTGATCTCCCGCAAGCCGTCGTCGAACAGCGAGACGTCGCCCCGGAACCGGTTGATCAGAAAACCTACCACGTGTGTCCGATCTCTGTCCGGCAAAACCGCGTGGGTCCCGACCACAGACGCGATCACCCCGCCCCGGTCGATGTCGCCGATCAGCACCACCGGACAGCCGGTCGCCTCGGCAAACCCCATATTGGCGATGTCGCCGGCCCGCAGATTGATCTCCGCCGGACTGCCAGCGCCCTCGATCAGCAGCAGATCCGCGTCCTGCGACAGCCGCGCCGCACTTTCCAGCACCGCCGCCAGCAGTTTGGGCTTCAGAGCCTGATATTCCCGCGCACGGGCGTGGCCGATCCGTTTGCCGTGGACCACCACCTGGGCGCCGATATCGGTCTCCGGCTTCAGCAGTACCGGATTCAGATCGACCACCGGATCGATTCCGGCGGCCCGCGCCTGCAGCGCCTGGGCCCGGCCGATCTCACCGCCATCGACCGTGACGGCGGCGTTGTTCGACATGTTCTGCGGCTTGAACGGCCGCACCTTCAGGCCCCGCCGGGCGAACAGACGACACAGGCCCGCCACGATCAGCGACTTGCCGACATCCGAGCCGGTGCCCTGGAACATGAGCGCCCGCGCCGCCATGGGGGCTAGAGACCGTGATAGGTTTTGAACCAGTCGACGAAACGCGGAATCCCCACCTCGATCGGAGTGCTCGGGCGGTAGCCCAGATCCCGGGTGCTGGTGTCGATATCGGAATAGGTTTCCAGCACGTCGCCCGGCTGCATCGGCTTCATGTCGAGCTTGGCCGGCACCCCGCAGGCCGCCTCGATCACCCGGATGTAGTCGAGCAGGGCGACCGGTCTGTTGTTACCGAGATTGTAGAGCGCATTCGGCGCTGCCCCATCACTCCCGACCGCCGGATGGTCGAGGGCGCGGATCACCCCGTCGGCGATATCGTCGATATAGGTGAAGTCGCGGCGCATCTGGCCGTGGTTGAAAACCTGGATCGGCTCGCCGCGCAGAATCCGTTCGGTGAACAGCCAGGGCGACATGTCCGGCCGTCCCCAGGGCCCGTAGACCGTGAAGAACCGCAGGCCCGTGCTCGGGATTCCGAACAGCGAGGCGTAGCTGTAGCTCATCACCTCATTGGATTTCTTGGTCGCTCCGTAGAACGACATCGGCCGGTCGGCCTTGTCCTCGACCGAGAACGGGATGTCGGTATTGGCGCCGTAGACCGAGGAGGACGAGGCGTAGACGAAATGCCTGAAGGTGCCGCTCTCCATCCGGCCGCGGGCGAATTCCATCATCACCAGATGGCCCAGGATGTTGGACTGGACATAGGCATAGGGGTCCTCGATCGAATAGCGCACACCGGCCTGGGCGCCCAGATGCACGATCCGGTCAATCTCCGGGTGGCTCTTGTCCAGCGCCGCCATCGCGTCGCGATCCGCGAAATCCAGGTGATGGAAGGAGAACCCGTTCCGGCCCCGCAACAGCTCCAGCCGGGCGTCTTTCAGCGCCGGATCGTAATAGCTGTTGAGCGAGTCGATTCCGATCACCCGCTCGCCCCGGTCCAGCAGCAGTTGCGCCACGTGCAGGCCGATGAAGCCGGCCGCCCCAGTCAACAGGATGGTCATCCGATCCCCTCACATCCGGCGGAAAGCCGGGCTGTCCGTTTCCCGTGAAACATATGGGGTGCGTAGCGCGGGGGGCGAGGATTGTCGAGACGGTGCGCTCAGTACTCGGCGTAGAGCTCGATGATGTTGTCTTCCGGATCCCGGAAGAACAGCGTTCGGTGCCGCCAGTCCGGCAGATTGGTCGGGCCGCGCAGGATCGGCACGCCTTTCTCGACCAGTTCGGTGTGGCAGGCATCAATCGCCGGCGGCGAGACACGGAAAGCGAGTTGGACCGAGGCCGCGCCGGGCATCCTCTCCCCGTCGTCGCACAGGCTCCATTTTGAGCGGGGCCTCAGGGTAAGAAGCGAGGAGCCGAGCTGAAAACTCACCCAATTCTCCCGCTCCGTCTCAATCGGAAACCGCATGACGTCCCGATAGAACGCGACAGTCTCGGCCATCCTGCAGCACAACAGGATTGTGTAGTCGAGATTCCGAATATCCCCCAAGCTCACGTGCCCTCGCTTTCCCGTGCTCCAGTTGGAACCTTGCATATGTTATCGCACGCACCCTCGGATGAATTCCCGAGGCGTTATACCACTCTGGCATGGACCCGGAACGACCCGTCCTCCTGGGGACCGGATCGGGTGGCCCAGGCGAGCAACCACCCCCAGCGGGTGGTGATGCGGGATTGGAACGGGCCGCGCCCGGAGTCCGGGTCGCCGCCATTGGCAACCTGACCGGACACCGCCGAGACCAGCTTGCCGTACACCTCGTCGAAACTCTGTCCGTGCACGACGATGTCGAGATCAGCACAGGTCGCCTGCCAAGACTCCTCGGTCGGCCGGACGAAACCAATATAGCTGCGGTCGGTCATTGCATCCTCCGAACGTCTGATTGGTCTCTTCTTCATGGGAAAGACCTGATGAGTCATGGTCTGACGTAAAGGGGTGGTCGTGGATTTCCCGACATGGACATTCCGCCGGAGCATCACGCCTATTCCGCCAGATCCGGCCACAGACCCTTGAACCCTCCCCCATCCGATGTGCGACACTAGATTAGTTTGTGCGGATGCGTGCCGATCTAAACGGGGCGCATTGCGGAATAGGTCAATATAGCTTACCTTTATTGAAATGATTAAGGCCCATCTTAATAAGGGCAAGGCTTCGGGCGGAGCGTTCGAACCGGACTGGGAGACGAAGAATGGCTGGGGATACCGCGACGGCATTGGCGCAGGTCGATCTCGACGACAAGTACACGCTGGACGAAGGGCGGATCTTTCTGACCGGTGTCCAGGCGCTGGTGCGTCTGCCGCTGATGCAGAAACGACGCGACGCGGCGGCGGGCAAAAACACGTCCGGGTTCATCTCGGGCTATCGCGGCTCCCCGCTCGGCGGCTACGACCAGCAGATCTGGCGCGCCAAGAAGCACATGAAATCCCATGACATTCATTTCCAGCCCGGGGTGAACGAGGAGCTGGCGGCGACCGCCTGTTGGGGCAGCCAGCAGACCAATCTGTATCCCGGCGCCAAGTTCGACGGCACCTTCGCGATCTGGTACGGCAAGGGCCCGGGCGTCGACCGCTCCGGCGACGTGTTCAAACACGCGACCTTCGCGGGGACCTCGCCCTGGGGCGGCGTGCTGGCGATGGCCGGCGACGACCACGTCTCGAAATCCTCGACCCTGCCGCATCAGAGCGAGTTCGCTTTTCTGGATGCCTCTGTTCCGGTGCTCAACCCGGCCGGTGTGCAGGACACGCTGGATTTCGGCCTGTTCGGCATCGCGCTCAGCCGGTTCGCCGGGGTCTGGGTCGGCTTCAAGACCACCGCCGAGATCATGGACAGCACCGCCAGCGTGGACGCCCATCCGGACGCGCTGGAGATCACCATCCCGACCGATTTCGAGATGCCGCAGGGCGGGCTCAACATCCGCTGGCCGGATCCCTGGCTCGAGCAGGAAGAGCGGCTGCACACCTATAAATACCCTGCCGTCCACGCCTTCGTGCGCGCCAACGCCATCGACAATGTGGTGATCGACAGCAAGGCCCCGAAGCTGACCATCGTCACCACCGGCAAGTCCTACCTCGACGTGCGCCAGGCGCTCGACGATCTGGGAATCGACGACGCGCTGGCCGATGAGATCGGCTTGCGGGTCTACAAGGTCGGCATGCCCTGGCCGCTGGAGCCGACCAAGGCGCGGGCCGCGTGTGCGGGTTCCGAGCGGGTGCTGGTGGTCGAGGAGAAGCGCGCCCTGATCGAGTGGCAGCTGAAGGAACAGCTCTATGCCCTGCCCGAGGGACAGCGTCCGAAGATCGAGGGCAAGACCGATCTGGCGGGCAAGCCGCTGTTCAAGGTTCAGGCCGAGCTGCTGGCGACCGATGTGGCGCTGGCGATCGCCGACCGGATTCTGGACTTCGCCGATGTCGAGCGGATCAAGGCCCGGCGCGCGCTGATCCAGCAGCGGGTCGCGGCCTCGGTCGCCAAACCGTCGAGCTTCGCCCGGACGCCGTATTTCTGCTCCGGCTGCCCGCACAACACCTCGACCCGGGTGCCGGACGGCTCGCGGGCCGCCGCCGGGATCGGCTGTCACTTCATGGCGAACTGGATGCCGGAGCGCAACACCTCGACCTTCACCCAGATGGGCGGCGAGGGGGTCAACTGGGTCGGCCAGGCGCCGTTCACCGAGACCAAGCACATCTTCGCCAATCTGGGCGACGGAACCTACAATCACTCGGGCATTCTGGCGATCCGGCAGGCGGTGGCGGCCAACACCACCATGACCTACAAGATCCTGTTCAACGACGCGGTCGCCATGACCGGCGGACAACCGTCGGACAACAGCCTGACCCCCTGGATGATCGCCCAGCAGGTGGCGGCCGAGGGTGTGAACCGGGTCGAGGTCGTGACCGACGATCCGGACAAGTACCCGCTCGGCACCGCCTGGCCGGCCAATTCCGCAATCCATCATCGGGACGATCTGGATCAGGTGCAGCGCGACCTGCGGGAGAGCGAGGGCGTGACCGTCCTGCTCTACGATCAGACCTGTGCGGCGGAGAAGCGGCGGCGGCGCAAGCGCGGCACCATGGAGGACCCGAACAAGCGGATCTTCATCAACGAGCGGGTCTGCGAGGGCTGCGGCGACTGCGGGGAGAAATCCAACTGCGTCTCGATTCTGCCGGTGGAGACCGAGTTCGGACGCAAGCGCCAGATCGACCAGTCGAGCTGCAACAAGGACTATTCCTGCGTGAAGGGCTTCTGCCCCAGTTTCGTCAACGTGATCGGCGGCAAGGTCCGCAAGGCCAAGGCCGAGGCCCCCGCCAAGGCGGAGCGCGCCAAGCCGGACCTGTTCGAAGCGCTGCCGGAGCCGAAGCTGCCGTCGCTGGACGAGCCTTACGGCATCCTGGTGACCGGGATCGGCGGCACCGGGGTGGTGACCATCGGCGCCCTGCTCGGCATGGCGGCCCATCTGGAAGGCAAGGGGACCAGCATTCTGGACATGACCGGCCTGGCACAGAAGGGCGGCTCGGTGATGAGCCATGTGAAGATCGCCAAGGCACCGGAAAATCTGCACGCGGTGCGGATCGCCACCGGCTCGGCCGATCTGATGCTGGCCTGCGATATCGCGACGGCGGTCTCCAAGGACGGTCTGTCGCTGATCAGCCAGGGCAAGACCAGTGCGGTGGTCAACACCCAGCAGACCATGACCGGCCGCTTCACCCAGAACGCCGACGAGGTGTTTCCGGGCGACGACATGAAGCGGCTTCTGCGCCAGCAGACCGGCGAGAACTCGACCATGTTCCTCGATGCCAACCGGCTGGCGACCCGCCTGCTGGGGGATTCCATCGCCTCCAACCTGTTCATGCTGGGCTATGCCTGGCAGATGGGGCTGGTGCCGCTCAGCCGGGAGGCGATCGAACGGGCGATCGAGCTGAACGCAGTGGCGATCGATTTCAACAAGCAGGCTTTCCTGTGGGGCCGCCGGGCCGCGCACGATCTGCCGGCGGTCGAGCGGATCGTCGAGCCGAAGACCGACTCCGAGCCCGCCAAGACCATCGCCGTCACCCTGGACGAGATCGTCGCGAAGCGGGTGGCGGAGCTGACCGCCTATCAGGACGCGGCCTATGCCGAGCGCTACAAGCAGCGGGTGGAACGGATCGCGGCGGCGGAACAGAAGGCGACGCCGGGCAGCGACGCGCTGGCGGTCGCGGCGGCCCGTTATCTGCACAAGCTGATGGCGATCAAGGACGAGTACGAGGTCGCCCGGCTGTATACGGACGGCGGGTTCCTCGAACACCTGAACCGCAGCTTCGAGGGCAACTTCAAGCTCGAATTCAATATGGCCCCGCCGCTGATCGCCCCGCGCGATCCGCAGACCGGACACCTGAAAAAGCTGGTGTTCGGGCCGTGGATGCTGAAGGCGCTGGGCCTGGTGGCGAAGATGAAGGGTCTGCGCGGCGGCAAACTGGATCTCTTCGGGCGGTCCGACGAGCGGAAGATGGAACGCCGCATCCTGGCCGAATACGAGGCCCTGCTGGACGAGATCGCGGACAGCCTGTCGGCCGAGACCCACGCCACCGCCCTGGAGCTCGCGAGCCTTCCCGAGCACATCCGCGGCTACGGCCACGTCCGGGAAAAGCACATCACGACGGTCAAGGCGCAGGAAGCCGATCTGCTGGCCAAGTTGCGCAACCCGGAGATGGCAAAGACGGCGGCGGAGTAAACCACCGCCGCCTTCGGTCGGGTTCTAGCGCTGGCCGCGCACCACGAGACCGGGAAGTGCCCCGGTCGCCTGGCCTGAGCGGTAGGTGATCTTACCGGACAGGATGGTGGCGTCGTAACCGGTGGATTTCTGCAGCAGCCGCTTGCCGCCGGCCGGCAGATCCCGGGCCACATAGGGGTCTGAGAAGCCGGTCGCCTCCCAGTCGATCACGTTCAGATCGGCCTTCTTGCCGACCGCCAGCACGCCGCGGTCCGACAGACCCGCCGCCTTGGCGGTGTCGGAGGTCAGCCGCCGGATCACGTCCTCGACCGGGAACCGGCCCTGCTGACGGCCCCAGTAGCTCATCAGCCAGGTCGGGAAGCCCGCGTCGGTGATGAAGCCGACATGCGCGCCGCCGTCGCCCAGGCCCATGATCGCGTTCGGGTCGGCCAGCATGGCCTCCGGAACGCTCATGTCGTAGCTCACATAGTTGACCAGCGGGGTGTAGATGAACCCGCGCCCCTCATTCTCCAGCAGCACGTCATAAGCGACTTCAGGCGCCGTCCGGCCCTCGCGCGCGGCGATGGCGGCGAGCGAGTTCGACCGCTCCGGCTGATAGTTCGCCGGGCTGCCCAGGCGGAACATCTTGTCCATCGAGATCCGCTGGATCAGCGGGAACGTGCTGCCCTTGACCGGGTCCTCGGACAGGATCCGCGCCCGGGTCTCCGGATCGCGCATCGCCGCCACCCTCTCGGGCAGGGGCAGATCGGCGATCGCCTTGTAGCTGGGGGTGCCGGAGAACGGGTTCTGGCTGCCTTCCAGGCCGAGCAGAATGCCGATCGGACGCGGGGCCACCACCGGGCGGATCGACAGGCCGTCCTTGATCGCCTCATCGGCCAGCGCCAGCAGCTCGCGCCAGACGTCGGGCCGGTCATGGCGCTGGGTCAGCGAGAACACCGCCGTCCGGCCGCTCGCCTCCACCACCCGGCGCAGCATCGCGAACTCGGTCTTGGCGTCCGGCTCGTTCCAGTCGGACACGATCTCGAGGAAGCCGGCACCCGCATCCTTCATGCCCAGAGCGATGCCGGTCAGCTCCGCTTCCTGCGCGCGCAGGGTCGGGGTGAAGTCGCCCGCCAACGTCTTGTGACTGATGGTGCGCGAGGTGGAGAACCCGAAAGCCCCCGCCTTGAT
>CALAHL010000477.1 GCA_937891725.1 uncultured Rhodospirillaceae bacterium
CGGCTCATCGGTCGTCCCTCCGGGCTTCGCGCAGGCCGAAGAAGCGGTAGCCGTTCCACTGCGTCCCGGTGAACGCCTTCGCCACCGCCGACAGCGACTTGAACTTCTGCCCCTGCAAGTCGAAGCCGTCCGTCATCACGGTGACGGTGTGCTCCACCCCGTCCCATTCGCGCACGAGCCGGGTGCCGACGACCGGGTTACGGGAATCCGCGATGATCGCCTTGCGGCCGATCTTTCCGTCGATCTCGTCGGCCAGTAGATCCAGCGTCCGCCGCGTCTCGCGCGAAAGCCCGCCGAGGGTGAGTTCCTGGATCCGGTAGCCGAGCCTGAGCTCGAGGTAACTGCGGCTGTTGTTCGGAGCCGGCGCGCCGAAGAGGCTCTCCCACTTCGTCTTCAGCTCGACCACCGTCAATCGCTTGAGCGCCGCAAGCTGCGCCACCACGCTCGCGTCCGCCGCGGCGCTCCCGCGCTGCGTCTCCGGCACGGCGTCACTCTTTCTCGTCATTCCTGGCATCATAGCCCTCCAACTCGGTTGCTCGGTTTGCGACGACCAACACGGCGTTTGAGGGCGAGAATGTCGAATGAACTGTCTCCGCCTGCGGCAGATAAACAACTGGACTGTTCGGGCAGAAAGCGCCTCAGCCCCGCCGCAAGAATGAGCGCGAGTTCATCGAGGCGTTCGTCTGCCGACATGCGGGCGGAGGGCATGGGGTTGGGGCCGGATTGGGCGTCGTGCATGAGACCGTTCGCAACTGAAGATGGTCATCGGACGGTAGTCTCGAACCGTAATTAAACAAGTAAAAACAGTTACATAACGTGGTTGCGCGCGATCATTAGAAAACATACGTAGCGTTTCCGGGGGGCGCATCAGTCGAGATCGATGCGCGCGACCGGTAGTTCATGCCAGCGCGTCGTGAAACGGGGTGACAGATGTTCCTGTCGCATGCGCCACGGCGCAGCTCTCGCAGAGAGACCCAGACCGATTGACCCACGGCCGAACCGCGCATTGACCTGGTCGATGGCCTTCATTAGCGGACGTGACTGCGGGGGTTCATCGGTGAACAGGGACGGCACGATATTTTTGGCCGAAGACAGGTCGAGCAACAACACGCCGGCCTTTCGGTAGGCAAACCCGTCTCGCCACAGGCGTTCGAATATCCGGATGGCTGCCGCGACGATACTGCGGCTATCGGCCGTTGGGGTCATGAAGGCGCAGGTGGCAGAGGACGCGTGCTGCTGCGCGGCGGTGTCGAAGCGATCGGTCGCGATGAACACCTGAATGGTGCCGCAGACCTGATTGGCGGTCCGGATTTTTTCGGTGGCCCGCGTGGCGAACGCGACGATCGCATCGCGCACCTGAACGTTGTCAGTGACGGCCTCACCGAAGGTGCGCGAACAGCAGGTGGTCTGCTTCGGTGCGGGTTCCGTCTCCAGATCATGACAGGCGATACCGCGCAATTCGTGCACCGTGCGCAGACCGACCACGCCCATACGACGCCGAATCCACATGTCCGGGGCATCGCGGAGGTCCAGCGCCGTTCCGATTCCGTGATTGACGAGCATCTTCGACCATCGGAAGCCGATGCCCCAGACATCGCCGACTGCCGTCTTGCGTAGTGCGGCTTCGGTCCAGGCAGGATTGCCCGACAGATCGAGTACGCCTTCAACCCTTTGAGAGCCCTTGGCGATTCGGTTGGCGAGCTTAGCCAGCGTCTTGGTCGGACCGATCCCGATCGAGACAGGGATTCCGGTCCAGCGAAGAACGCGGGTGCGGAGATCGCGGCACCATGCGGTGAGGTCGGGAACTGCCAGGCGGTCCAGATCGAGGAAGCTCTCGTCGATGCTGTAGACCTCGATACGCGGTGCAGCGGCGGCGAGAACGCTCGTGACCCGTTCCGACAGGTCGCCGTAAAGAGCGTAGTTCGACGAAAGGACAACGACGCCGTACTGCTCGACGATGTGGCGCACCTGGAAGAGGGGCACGCCCATGGCGATGCCGAGCACCTTCGCCTCGTGCGATCTGGCGACCACGCAGCCGTCATTGTTGGACAGGACGACAATTGGCCGGTTCACGAGATGCGGCCGGAAGACCCGTTCGCAGGATGCGTAGAAGTTGTTGCAGTCGACCAGGGCGAAGGTCGACATGGGTCAGCGAAGGCAGTGCTGACGAATACTGTGGGTGACGACGCCCCAGACCTCGCAGCCGGCATCGCCGAGGTGGATATCTGAAAACTCTGGGTTCTCTGCAGACAGGGCCCATGTGCCCTGCAACTTTTTGAGGCGCTTGACTGTCAGTTCACCGTTTACCGCGGCTATCACGATATCCGAAACTTGCGGGGTGATGGCACGATCGACAATCAGCAGGTCGCCATCGAAGAGGCCGGCATCGCGCATTGAGTCACCCTGCGCTCGAACGAAAAAGGTGGCTGCGGGCCTTCGGATCAGGTGAAGATTTAGGTCGAGCTTGCCGTCCAGATGATCGTCTGCTGGGCTTGGGAATCCCGCCGAAACTCTGGACGCATAAAGCACGAGAGCGAGATGGGAGGGCTTGTCCGTGAAGCGTGTGAGAGGGTTTTTGGGGGCGTCGATCATGAGAACATATAGCGAACAAAACCCCGGGCATGTCAATGCCCTACCGTGGATATTGCCGTCAAGCCGGGAGCATCAGGCATGAGCCATTCGTTCAGCTTCGACCATCGCCGCCGCCCCGCGATGTTTTTTACCGCGATGGCGACAGCCTTCTTCTGGCCGACCAGCACGACCAGCCGTTTGCCGCGCGTGACGCCGGTATAGAGCAGGTTCCGTTGCAGCATGGCGTAGTGCTGCGTCATCACGGGGATTACGACTGCGGGATATTCCGACCCCTGGGATTTGTGGATCGTGGCTGCGTAAGCTGGAACGAGGGTATCGAGTTCGCCGAAGCCATATGTGACGGTGCGCCCGTCGAAGCTGGCGGTGAGCTCGCTGTCGTCCGGATCGACATCGTCGATGTAGCCGATGTCGCCGTTATAGACTTCCTTGTCGT
>CALAHL010000478.1 GCA_937891725.1 uncultured Rhodospirillaceae bacterium
GGAACTCCTCGACCTTCGGAAGGTTCATGATCAGGTATCCTTCACGCTCATAGCCCTTGAACGCTGCGGCCTTAGCTTTCTTGCTGATCTCGCTCTTTCGAATACGAACGTGCTTATAGTTGTCGTCATACAAATCCAACAGGCGCGCGGCACCGACCGTTGACGTTATGAAGGGCTTCTCAGCACCCTCGGGATTGGCATTTGCCTGGGTGCCTACAAATGCACAGAACGCTACAAGAACCGCTCCGATGAAACGGCGGGTGAAGCGGATGCGCATGGGAAGGATATCTGGAGATCTCATCAGTCTCGTTTCCCCTCTCTTGCGGAACATCCCCCGGTGAACCCGCGCCCCGTTGACTGCTGCGTGGTCCTGCCCATGGACTCGTTGCAGCGCGCGCTTGACGATGCTGAATTGCTCAGCTCGACATCAGCTGGGTTAACCCAGACCCGGCTGCCGTCTTTCGCGAAGTTCACACCCTCAACAGTAACAACGTACGGGCCCATGGAACTGGTCTCGACGATCGGGATCGGCAGGTGGTTGGCGAGATCACCCCTCCGGATCTCGCCGATCGGTTTGCCGCTGCCTTCCTCATAAATAGGCAACCCACTTCCCAGAACCCCCACGATCTTGAGTTGTTCGGCCAATGTGGGCGAAGCTCCCGCGAGTCCTGCAAGAAGCATCAGTATGACCAAGAACTTATTGATCAAAAAGGGTAAAATTGATCCTTTTCTCATTCCGAAACTCAAAGGCTGTTTATGGATAGTTTCGTCTCAATGGACGCATTTAACTTTATAACACGCTATCAGTGCATGCGTTTTTGTCAACAAATGCGGCTAATTTTTGCGAAACCAGCTCCGAACAGTTCTCGAGACCCGCCTCCCGAACTTCAGCATGTGAAATTCAATTGATCTGAAAACGAAAACATACCTGAAACCTCTTAATAGTAAAATGACTGCAAATAACCCGATTACGTCAAATGGAAAAATGTTGTTTGTATATAATTGCAACGCTGCTATTGAGGAAAGCGTAAATAACAAAATAAGCCAAATTGTAAGCCCTACAATTATTGTTGGTATCAGGCCTGATCTGAATATTGTGTGCTGACCGCTTTGATACAGGCCAACTGTGACACGCTCAGGCCTTACAGTTTTTGCATAGAGGTATGTGAGTAGTGCAATTGCCAAGAGTTCGGAGCCAGTTAAAGGGAACGAAAGGCCGAAAATACCGCTCTCCAGGCGAAGATAATCGTCTCCGTCTCGCAACAACCCTTCAAGCGCTGTCGCGTGCATGTACGGAGTGGGAAGAAGTTGATGGGTTGGCGGGTCGACGAAGACCGAACTCCCCTCAATATCGCTGCCATAAATCACAATCTTATTTTCGAAATAAGATTTTAGAGGAGATGGGGTAGGGTCGACGATGCGATTGCCTACGTTGACGGCCACTCCGTTAACCGTCGGCAAATTCGGTGTTCCGAAATCGGACATAAGGTTTTCGTAGAGAATCGTCGGATAGCGGGGGCAGGTTTCTTCGCGCTCTCGTTTGTCAAGAAAGATCAGGTTCCATAGTTGGCGGGCCACATGGATGGCCGCACTATTCGAATCCAAAAAGCGTGACGGATTCGGAGGCTGTAAATTCTCATTGCACTTAAAAGCCCCCTTATTCGCCTCCGAGGGGGTCAGACCCCAAACAAGGGCGAGCGGGTACAGATCCTTGAGCAAGCGCACCGGAGCCTGGAGCTCCTTTGAGTCGCACGCCCGATTTGGGTCCTTTACGTGCCCGACTTTGCTGCAATAGGCCTGAAATAGCGCGAGCGCTGGAGATATGGACGAATTCGTGAACTGCGGAGCCAAGTCATAAGACAGCCATGCCGTGGCGGGATTGTAGCCTGTGCCGACGAGATTGCTGACCGGCCCTCCGTCCTTATGGCTTGAAGGGATTTGAAGGAAACCTTGGTGAACAGGATTTCGCCGGGTTTGGGCTGCGGCAAGAAAAACCGGGATGCCCCGCCTTTCGAGATCGGTAAGGGTCAGCCGAAGCGTCAACCAATCTTTCCTCTGCGCCGTTTCTATGAGCAGAAGAACGACATAGATCGCGGCCGGATTGAAAGTCGCGATTTTCTTCAGGGCCTTGGCATGGACGGAGAATTCCACTGGCCAGTCGTTTTCCTGTACGAACTTGTCGTCGAACAAAACGATGCTGATTTCGTCGCGGGCCGTGTCATCTACGGTCGGCGAGAGGATCGTCGAAATAAGCGCGGTTGTGGCTTGTTTGGTATAGGTTCCTGCTCCAACCGGATCCCACCAATACAGTCCAAACGCGATCCCGAACGCAATCACGAACCTGATGTTTACCGGGAGATTTTGGCGATTCCAGTAACGGCAGACGGCTCTAAGAAATCGAAAGGGTATCAGAATGAATTCCCAAATAACTCGCATTATTTTCCTCGATTTTAGATCAACTTAATATAGAATATATACAAAACCAAAACGTGAAAAGCGTATAGTGTATGAGAA
Organism: uncultured Rhodospirillaceae bacterium; assembly: GCA_937891725.1. GTDB lineage: Bacteria > Pseudomonadota > Alphaproteobacteria > Thalassobaculales > Thalassobaculaceae > JANSYC01. The sequence continues at coordinate 2,515 of CALAHL010000478.1, forward strand.
TAATCAATTTTTTATAACCGCCCCTCCTGCATTGACATCGGGGCTGCCCTTGGACACGCTTCTGCCAATGTGATGCTGGGGTGTTCGAAGCGATGGGCTTCGGGCTGAGATCAAACCCATGGAACCTGAACCGGGTCAAACCGGCGTAGGGAGTCGTCACGGGCGCGCGGACATCCGCACCGATCCCAGCTCGGACCGCCCTGGACCCTCTCGCAGCGCGGGCAGACCCAGACTTGGAGACGATATGTTTTGCACGCGTGGCGCCACCGCCTGCGCCGGTCTGATTGCCTTGCTTGTGCCTGCCTTGACTTCGCCGGGCTCTGCGGCGGACCCGGTGCGGATGGACGTGCTGGTCCCGATCACGGGGTTTTTGGCGCTTGAAGGCACGGCGCAGCGGAACGGAGCGGTTCTGGCGCTCGACACGCCGCCCGACGGTATCACCGTCACCTACGATGTGGCAGACACGGCGACTTCACCGGAGGTGGCGGTCAACGCGCTGCGCCGGTCGCTTGATCGGGGAAACCCGGTCGCGATCGCCGCTCCGATCTTCGGGACTCAGATGCTGGCGATGGCGCCGATCGCGGGTCGGGCCGGGGTGCCGCTGCTCACCGTGTCGGGGACCGCGGAAATCACCCGCATGGGTCTCGATATCGTGTTCCGGTTTTTCCCGGGTGACGACGTGGTGAAGGTCGCGCAGGCGCGCTACGCGGTCGAAGAGTTGGGGGCCAAGCGGCCGGCGATTCTGTACCAGACCACCGCCTACGGCCAATCCGGGCATGAACATCTGGTTGAAACCCTGGCTGAGCTTGGGGTTGCGCCGGTCCTCGAAGAGGCGATAGATCCAGGCATCAAGGACATGTCTCCGGCGCTGGAGCGCGCGAAAGCGGCCGGGGCCGACCTGCTTCTTCTGCAACTGCATTCCGGGCCGACTGCCCTCACCGTTCGCCAGGCGCAGGAACGGAGGCTGGGCCTGCCGATCGTCGCCGGATCCGCCATGCACCAGCCGACCACCGCGGCGCTGCTGGAACCGCAACAGCTGCGAGGCGTCTGCGCCGAGACCGCGTCCTCGCCGATCTCCGACCATCGTCCCGCCGCCAAGGCCTTCACCAAAGCCTATCGTGACCGGTTCGATGCCGAACCGGATGCCTTCGCGCTGGGTCAGTATGACGGTATGCAGATGGCACTGGCCGCCGTCGCCGACGGGGCCGAGACTGCGGAACAGGTGCGGAACTGGTTGGCCGAACATACGTTTGAGGGCGTGGCCATGACCTATGTCTCAGATGGCACCGGCAACATGGCGCATGACGCGCTGATCGTTTGCTATGACGGGGAGAGTCGGGTGCCGGTGATCACGAAACGCTACGGCGATGTGGACGGGGTGCTGGCCAAGGTAGGCGCACAGGCGAAATGATCGAGACATCCGTCCACCTGCTGCCCTCCACAATTGCTCTGGGGGCGAGTTACGCGCTGGTGGCCCTGGGCTTCGTGCTGGTGATCAATGCGGTGGGTGCGGTGAATTTCGCCCACGGGGAATTGGTCATGTTGGGAGGGGTGATCGCGGTCGGGATTGCCTCCCTGTTGCCGGATGGAATGGCGGCCCCGGGCCTGATCGTGTTGCCGGGGGTCCTGTTGGCGTCCGCTGCTGCCGGGTTGGGTCTCGCGGCACTCGCCTATCTGCCGCTGCGCCGGGCGCCGCCGGTCAATGTCTTCATTTCGACGATCGCGGTCGGCCTGATCATTCAGCATGGGGTGACCGCCGGCTTTGGACCGGAGCCTCGGGTTGGCCCCCCTTTGGTGCCGGACGTCGATCAATCCGTGATGGTTATCGTGGTGGCCGGAGCGGCGATCGCGGCGGTACACCTGGTGCTGTCACGGAGCCAGTTCGGCCGGATGCTGAGGGCGGCGGCACAGGACCCGGATATGGCCCGGGCGGTCGGCGTGCCGGTCGGTCTGACCATCGCGGCCAGCTTCGCGCTTGCCGGCGCGCTCGCGGGAACAGCCGGTCTGCTGCTGTCGAACCAGTATTTCGTGACCCCCTCCGATGGCGCGAACCTGATGCTGAAAGCCTATATTGCCGTCGTCATCGGCGGCTGGGGCCGGGTCTGGGGGGCGGCTGCCGGAGCGGTTCTGATCGCCGTTTTCGAGACGCTGATTGCCGTCTGGCTGTCCTATGCGGTGGCTGAGTTGGCCCTCTATCTCGCGGTCTTCGCTGTGCTGGCGTTTCGACCCCAGGGTCTGTTCGGTGAAGCTGAGGGCCGCCGGGCATGACCGCACGCCTCAAGCCCGCGAGTTGGGTCTATCTGGTGGCCTTCGCGTGCGGCGCAGGCGGTCTGATTCTGTTCGGCGACGGATATGCCTGGCGGATCGCCGCGTTGGTGGGGGTCTACGCCACAGCCTCCATCGGGTTTCAGCTGATCTTCGGGCGCCTCGGGCTCCTGATGCTGGCGCAGGGCGCGCTGTTCGGATTGGGGGCCTATGCCACGGCGATGATCAGCGCACATTTGGGGCTTGATCCGTGGCTTGGAGTGTTGGGGGCGCTCCTAGTCGGCAGCGTGGTGGCGCTGGCAATCGCAGGGCCGGTCGCCCGGCTTGAGTCGCACTACGTGGCCTTGGCGACTTTGGCCTTGGCGCAGCTGGCGCTTCTGGCCGCGACCCATGGTGGGGCTTGGACCGGTGGATCGAACGGGTTGTACGGCGTCCCGCCGCTGTCTTTCGGAACGTTCGAGATCGTCGAGGGACCGG
>CALAHL010000479.1 GCA_937891725.1 uncultured Rhodospirillaceae bacterium
ATCCTGGCCCACGCACTGACGATCGAGGATCTCAGAAACCGGTCGGTTGAAGCGAGAAAGGAACAGGCGGATCGACCGAACCGGGAGCGCGAGGTTGCCGAGTCGCGGGCCACGATTGAGCGGATCGGCCGGGAACTGGGGCTTGACTCGGGAGCCGCCTCTCGCGATCTGACGATCGCAACTCGAGAGACCACGCGTTTGAGCGGCCTCCTGACCGAAGAAGCGCGATCGCGGTCGGCACTTGGACAGGCTGAGGCGGAGGTCGCACGCGCCGAGACCCTTGTTTCCGAGGGCGCCCGGTCCTTGACGGTCCTGGGACTGGCGGTGGATCAGGCCGAGTTGAGATCCATCCTCAAGTCTGCTGAAAACGTTGATTTGGGCGCGGAGTTTCGGCGTCTTTCCGGCGACCGGGCTCAAAGGGCTCATGAGCACAGCGACATACTCGCGGCCCATGGGGTGACCGGTGCCGACACCGAGGCTCAGTTTCTGGCCCTGGTTCTGCCCGAGGACGCCGAGATCGAACGCCTCGGCCTGACCCTTCGGTCGGCGGAACAGGCACTTGCAGAGGCCTCCGCCAATCTCAGAGCCGGTCTGCAAGCTGTCGATGCGGCGGAACAGGATCTTGCAGCCCTTTCGGATGTGCAGGCGATTTCCGACGATGTCCTGCAGAATGCGAAGATCGAGCGGGACGCTGTCGTCGGCGCTCTGGTATGGCCGGTGGATGAGTCTGAGCTGTCGGCCCGCCGGGCAGACTTGGTGGAGCGGATTCGAAGGACCGATGGGATCTACGACGATCGGATTGATCAGGCGGACGCGCTCAGTGATCTGAAGGCCAAAACCGTGATTCGCGATCGGCAGGCCCTCAAAGTGAACCATATCGAGCAGGAGAAGGCTGCGGCCGAGGCAGCACTTTCGGCCGCGCGGGATGCGGTCCGGTCGGTATCTCCGAGTGCATTCGTGTTTCGGGACATCGCCCATATTCGGGCCGTCGTAACGGATCAGCAGAAGCTTCGGCGGCTTCGGGCGGAGATCAATGGGTTTGATCACCATTTGCAGCTGCTTGCCGAACAGCAGACGGCCCAGGACGCAGCTTTGCGCCGGTCGCTGCTCGAATTGGGGTTCGCCGTGGATCCCGCGCAGACCGGCGGCGCGCTTCGATCCTTCGCCCAGGACCGCCTGGATGAGGTCGAGGACCGCAACAGGACGCGGCAAACGGCCGAAGCGACACTTTGCACGGCTGAACAGGATCTGGAGCGCCGACGACGCGATCTCACCTCCGCTACAGGTGCGCGTGAGGAGATGGCGCGGCAGCTTCGCGATGCCCTTTCGGAAACCTGGATAGATCGGGAGACCGATCCTGAGAGTGTGCGGGAGATTCTGACTCGGCTGCCGGAGCTTCTCATCGCTCAAACGGATCTTCAGACCGCGACACGACGGCTTGCGGCCATGGACGAGAATCACCGTAACGGACTCGAGGTGCTCAACCGATTGCGGTCACAGATTGACCGGACCGAGGCCGAACTGTCGGACACGGATGATTTCGTTCCGGCGGCCGAGGTATTGGTCGTGCGTCTTGGTCTCGCGCGGAAGCGGGACGAGGTCGAAGCCGATTTGAAAACACGGCTCGCAAAAGACGAGGCGGCGATCGCAGAGGCGCAGGCCAAGATCATCGAAACCACCGCTCGTCTTGCTGATCTGCAGGAAAAATTTGCGACCGCTGAGCCCGACCAGTTGCGGGTCTCGGTCCAGCAGGGCATCGCGCGTGGTGAGATTCACACCGAGATCGATCGGCAGGCACGCGCCCTACTGGTGGCTTTGGACGTCACCAGCCTGGATGAGGCGGAAGCGATCATGGCGGATCTCGACGACGCCGATTTGAGTGTTCGGAAGGATGCGCTGGAGGCCGAACAGACGGACATCGACGTCGAGCGGGAGCAGGTGTCGAAAGATCTGACTCTCGCCAAAAGAGACCTTGAGAAAATGACCGGCTCCGATGAGATCGCGCGGCTGCTTCAGGACCGGGAAAGCGTGAAGTCGGAGCTCGCCGATCTCGTTCGCGATTACACCCGTCTCCGGGCGGGCGAGAAACTCCTGAACTGGGCTTTGACCCGATTCCGCCAGACCAACAAGGCGCCGATGCTGGCCTCGGCCGGCCGGTTCTTCGCACGCATGACCCAGGATGAATACACCGACCTGATCACCCAGCCCGGCGACAAGGGAGACATTCTCGCCGCCAGACAACGGGACGGAACGCTGAAGACGGTCGACGCTCTGTCGGAAGGCACCCGTCACCAGCTGTTCCTGGCCCTAAGGATGGCGGGCTATCTGGAACTATCGACGGGGCGGGACGTGCCGCCGCTGATCCTCGACGATATTCTGAGTTCGTCCGATAACGCGCGGGCGGCGGCGATGCTTGAGGCACTGTCCGAGCTCGCGGAGGCGGCGCAGGTGATCGTGCTCACCCATCATGCCCATGTCCTGGAGATCGCTACCGACGTCCTGCCGGGACGGTTCACACTGCATCGCCTGGCGGAATCGGCGGCATAGGGACCTTAGCCCCCGACCTCCCTGAAAATCGCCCTATCGCGGTGTTTCGGAATCAGCCTGGAACATATCGTCGAGCAACTCCAGCATGCGGAGCGCATTCGGGCCCTTCAGGCTGTAATAAATGGTCTTTCCCTCACGCCGATGGCTCACCAGTCCTTCCAGGCGCAGCCGCGCCAATTGCTGGGAGACGGCGGCCTGTCGGGACGACAGAAGTTCCTCAAGCTCGGTAACCGACTTTTCCCCGGTGGCCAGCCGACTCAGAATCGTCAGCCGACCTTCATGTGCCAATGCCTTCAGGAAAGCAGCCGCACGGGTCGGATTCGCGACCACCCGGTCCGCGTCTTCAGCATTAGCAGTCTCGCTGAGGTGCTGCAGGGACATGCGTGCTGGCTCCAGTGGGGGATAATCCTATCTTTATCGAAGATACGTAGGCTTTCCTGGAACTTCTCAAGGCCGCGATCGGACAATCTTGATCCGGCGAGGCAAAAGGGCCGATGCGAGTCTCGATTCCCCGACAAATCCACCGGTCAGTCGAAGGTGAGCAGGGAGTCCGCCGTAGCGCGATTGTAGCCGAGGGAGGCCGTCAGGAGCTGCTTGGTATAGCGGTCGGTCGGCTCCGCTCGGCGCAGCTGGTCGGCGGTCAATTCCTCGACCACCCGTCCGCTGTTCATCACCGCCAAGCGGTCGCACATATGGGCGATGACGGCGAGGTCATGACTGACCAGGATGTAGGTCAGTCCGAATTCCCGCTTCAGGCGCTGCAGCAGGTTCAGGATTTCCGCCTGAACCGAGACGTCCAGCGCCGAGGTCGGCTCGTCCAACAGCAGGATCTTCGGCTCCAGCATCAGGGCGCGGGCGATCGCCACCCGCTGGCGTTGACCGCCGGATAATTGATGGGGAAAGCGGAAGCGGAACTCCGGACCCAGGCCGACATCGCGCAAGATCGACTCGATCCGCGCGCCCACGTCCGTGATCCCATGAATTCGCCCAGGCTCGCCCAAGGTTCGGTCCACCGTGTGGCGCGGATGCAGTGAGCCGTAGGGGTCCTGGAACACCATCTGGACCTTCTCGTAAAACGCCTTGTCGCGCGCCTTGCCGAGATCAGTCCCATCCACCGCGATCCGCCCGGTCCAATCCTTCGCCAACCCCGAGATCGCGCGCAGGACCGTCGACTTTCCCGACCCGGACTCTCCGACCAGTCCGAAGGTTTCGCCGCGCTTGACGGTCACCGATACGTCGCGCACGGCGTGGACCGCGCCGTCGCCCTTGCCGAAGCGCACGTCCAGGTGTTCGATCAGCAGGGCGGTCTCAGAGGATTCGGGCATCGACACCGGGCTCCAGTTTCCAGGACTCCTCACGCACCAGGGTCGACAGCTGATCCACCGGTCTGTCGACACGGGGCAGGGAGGCCAACAGGCCCCGGGTATAAGGGTGCTGGGCGTTGTGCAGGTCAGCTGCTTTGCAGGTCTCGACGATCTGTCCGCCGTACATGATCACCACACGGTCGCAGAACGACGCCACCAGATTGAGGTCGTGGGAGATGAACATCAGGCCCATGCCGCGCTGGCTCACCAGATCGTCCACGATCGCCAGCACCTGCATCTGAACCGTGACGTCCAGGGCCGAGGTCGGCTCGTCCGCGATCAGCAGATCCGGCTCGGGGACCAGCATCATCGCAATCATGATGCGCTGCCCCATGCCGCCCGAGACTTCGTGGGGATAGGCGTTGTAGACCCGTTCCGGATCGCGGATCCGGACAGCCTCCAGCATCTCAAGAGTCCGCAGCTTGGCGTCCCGCGCGGAGGCGCCGCTGTGTACCCGATAGGCCTCGTCGATCTGCTTTCCGACCGTCATCACCGGGTTCAGAGAGAACTTCGGGTCTTGCATGACCATCGAGATGCGGTTGCCCCGGATGTCGCGCATCTGCTTTTCTGAAAGCGCGAGCAGGTCGATTCCGTCGAACATCATCTTCCGCGCGGTCACGATTCCGGGCGGGCGGATCAGGCCGAGCACCGAACGGCCGGTCATGGTCTTGCCCGATCCGGACTCGCCGACGATCCCGACCTTCTCCCGACCGACCGAGAAACTGATGTTCCGCACCGCCTCGACCACCCTGTTGCGGCTGGGAAAGCGGACCGAGAGGCCGTCGACTTCAAGCAGCGGAGCGGTCATCGGCCGGCTCTCGGGTCGAGCGCGTCCCGCAGGCCGTCGCCGAGCAGATTAAACCCAAGGCTTACGGTGAAGATCGCCAGGCCGGGCATCGCCGCCACCCACCACTGATCGAGGATGAACATGCGGCCGGTCGAGATCATCGCTCCCCATTCCGGCTGCGGCGGCTGTGCGCCAAGTCCGAGGAAACCGAGACCGGCGGCAGTGAGAATGATCCCGGCCATATCGAGAGTCACCCGCACGATCACGCTCGACAGGCAGAGCGGCATAACATGTCCGATTACGATGCGGGGTGCCGTCGCTCCCTGAAGGCGGATCGCGGAGATGAAGTCGGAATTGCGTATCGTCAGGGTCTCGGCCCGCGCGATCCGGGCGTAGGGCGGCCAGGAGGTCAGGGCGATCGCCAGCACCGCGTTCTCGATTCCCGGCCCCAAGGCCGCGACGAACGCCAGCGCGAGCACCAGACGTGGGAAGGCGAGGAAGATATCGGTCAGGCGCATCAGCACCACGTCCAGCCATCCGCCCGCATAGCCCGCAACCGTCCCCACGATCAACCCCGCGACCGGGGCTGTGACCACGACCAGGGCCACCACATACAGTGTGATCCGAGACCCGTAGAGCAGACGGCTGAGAATATCGCGGCCCAACTCGTCGGTGCCGAGCAGGTTGCCGTCGGTTCCCGGCGGCAGCAGCCGGCGGTGCAGATCCTGGCTGATCGGGTCATAGGGGGCGATCCATGGCGCCAGCAGGGCGGCCGCAATCAGGATCAGGACGATGGCCAAGCCCAACATGGCGAGCGGGTTGCGTGCCAGGCTCAGCCAGCCGAGATACAGCTGGACGCATTTTGCATGACCGCGGCTGTGCGGGGTCTCGCTGGTCAGCCACGCGGCCAGGCCGCTGGGCGGGGTGTGGTTTGAAGCGCTGCTCATCGTCTCACTCCTCACCGGAACGGGCGCGCGGGTCGAACACCCGGTACAGCAGATCGGACAGCAGGTTCAGCCCGACGAACACCAGACCGACCACCACCGTCCCGCCGAGCACGGCGTTCATATCCGCCGCCAGCAGGGCGTTGGTGATGTAGAAGCCGATTCCGGGCCAGGCGAACACGATCTCGGTGAGCACCGAACCCTCAAGCAGATTGGCGTAGCTCAACGCGATCACCGTGACCAAGGGCACCATCACGTTGCCGAGCGCGTGCCGCCAGATCACCGCCAGTTCGGACAGGCCCTTCACGCGCGCGGTCGTCATGTACTCCTGCGCCAACTGCTCCAGCATGAAGCTGCGGGTCATCCGGCTGATATAGGCGAGCGAGTAGTAGCCGAGCACCGAGGCCGGCAGGATGATGTGGGACAGGGCGTTCCAGAAGATTTCAGGTTCCCCCGCAAGCAGGCTGTCGATCAGAATCACGCCGGTGACCTGCGGCACAATACCCTCGAAAAAGATGTCCAGGCGGCCGGGGCCGGCGACCCAGTCCAGCTTGCCGTAAAAGATCAGCAAGCCCATCAGGCCCAGCCAGAAGATCGGCATGGAATACCCGAACAGCCCGATCAGGCGGACAATCTGATCCGGCCAGCGCCCCTGGTTCACCGCGGCGATCACGCCTGCAGGGACCCCGAAAAAGACGCCGAGGATGGTGGCGACCGTGGCCAGTTCCAGGGTGGCGGGAAACACCCGGGCAATGTCCTCGATCACCGGACGGGAGGTCAGCAGGGATTTGCCGAAGTTGCCGGTCAAAACCTCGCGGATATAGTTGAAGAATTGGATGATGATGGGCTGATCGAGCCCCATCGCCTTGCGGGTGGCTTCGTAGACTTCGTTGCTGGCCCGCTCGCCGACCACCGAAAGCACCGGATCGATCGGCATGACCCGACCGATCACGAAGGTGATCATCAGCAGACCCAGCATGGTCACCGCCAAGGACAGCAGCAGGCGCGCCGTCTTGAACGCGCCGGAACGGGAGGAGAGCCAAGCCCTCCTCCCGCGCGCCGTTGATCCGTTAAGGCTCATCTGGCGTGTTGCTTTCCGGTCCGATTACTTGGTCACGGTCCAGTAATAGACGGACGAGATCGCCGAGCCGGTCACCAGACCCTCGACATTTTTGCGCAGTCCGGTCTGCTCGATCTTCTGGAACATAGGGACGAACGGGCTCGTCATCTGATGCTCTTTCTGGATCGTGCGGTACATTTCGGCCCGCACGTCGCGATCGGATTCCTGAACGGCCGCTTGAGTTTCCTTCGACATCTCGGGAATATCCCACGCGTTCCGCCAGGCCAGCTTGCCGGTCAGCTTCGCTTCGTCCGAATTGTTCGGATTGTCCGCGAACGTATCGGCGTTGGTGTGGGGATCCGGATAGTCCGGGCCCCAGGCACCAAGATAGATGTCATGCTCCCGGGCGCGGTATTCGGTCAGAGACTGCTTGCCGGTCATCGGGGTCAGTTCGACCTTGATGCCCGCCTCGGTGAGCGAGCCTTGGATCGCCTGCGCGATCGCCATATAGGCCGCCTCGTTCCGCACGTTGATCTTGACGGTGAGATCGTCGGCATGTCCGGCTTCCGCCAGCAGAGCCTTGGCCTTCGCGATATCCAGCTTGTAGGGCTTGTCCTTCAGCTCACCCAGATAGGTCAGCGGCAGGAACGCCTGATGCACTGTGTACTGGCCGCGCACGATGGTCTCGGTCATGCCGGTGTAGTCGATCGCCCATTTGAACGCCTCGATGACCTTCGGGTCGTTCAGCGGGGCTTTCTTCTGGTTCAGAGACATGTACACGATCCGACCGCGCAGATCCTCATCCACCCGGAGATCGCCATTGGCGGTCACGGCGGCGATGTCTTCCGGACTCAGGTTTCGGGCCACGTCGATGTCACCTTTTTCCAGCAGCAACCGCTGGCTGGCGGACTCCGAGATGTGCCGCACGAACACCCGCTTCATATCCGGCGCGCCGCGCCAGTAGCCGGCATTGGCGTCCAGCACGTAGGATTCGTTCGGCTTCCAGCTTTTCAGCACATAGGCGCCCGAACCGGCGGTGTTGGTCTTGAGCCATTCGTGGCCCATGTCGCCGTCTTTTTCGTTCTCCATCGCGACCGTCTTGTCGACGATTCCGCCGATGGTGGCGCTGAGGCAGTTCAGCACGAACGACGTGGCGTATTTCTTGTCGGTCGTGATCACCAGGGTCTTGGCATCGGTTGCCTTGATGGTGTCGTTGATATTCTCTTCGGTGAACCCGAACTGGGTCAGGATGAAGGACGGGGTCTGCTTCAACAGCACGGCGCGACGCAGCGAGAACGCGGCATCCTCGGCGGTCACCGGATTGCCGGAGTTGAAAGTCACGCCCTCACGCATGGTGAAGGTGAAGGTCTTGCCGTCCTCGCTCACGGTCCAGGACTCGGCCAGACCGGGGATATAACCGGCGGACAGATTCTTCGGATCGAAGGTGACCAGATTGTCGTAAGTGTTCCCGAGCAGATCGCCGCCGGAAAACTCAAACGCTTCGGCGGGGTCGAGCGAGACGATGTCGTCGATCGCCGCCGCGATCACAAGGGTATCCTTCGGCGTTTCGGCGTAGGCTGCGGGCGCGGTGAAGCTCGCCGCAGCAAGCAGCCCCAACGCCCATGCGGACGTGAACTTAGACATATGTGAAGCCTCCTGTTTGGGCCGACCCCGGTTCGACTGCCGAAGGTCCAGCCTCTGACGGCGAAGTTAAGCAGGTTTCAGCGTTGTTAGGTATTCAAATTGCGGTTTACATACGGGCTTCATCACACCCGACTGAGTTTCAGTATGGTGCGCCTGCGAAGACGCCGCGAAAATGGTTTTTCAGACGTGCTGTTCAGCGACAACCGCTGCAGCCTGCACCGGGCCAGTGAATGGGATGTGTAGCAATACCGCCGGCTGCTGCACCGGATCATTCTGCGGGACAAGGTGATGCCGCCGGGCTCCCGGATCGCGGCGTGAGACCCGAGTTCAGAGTGTGAACAGGCGGCCGTAGCCCTCCACCCTTGCCCGAACTCCGGACAGGCGCAGGCAGTTCCACAGGCTTACCTGGTTGGCGGTCAGCACCGGTCGGCCAAGATCCCGCTCCAGTGTGTCGATGATGCCGACGCAGCGGAACCCGGTGCCGGCGATCAGCACGCCATCGGCCTGGTCCGGGCAGGCGGCTCGGATCTGGCGATACAACGGCTCGATCTCCTGCGCGAAACCCATGCCCCGCCGATACATGTCCCCCGGCGGCACATCGCGCCAGCCCGGCCCCGGATCGTATTGCAGATGGCCGGACAGCGTGACGCCGTTGTCTCGAAAATAGCCGAGGCCCTTGTCCACCGTGGCCGCATTGAACCAGGGGGGCAGCACCAGGAACGGCCGTTCGATGCCGGAAGCCTTCAGGGCCGCGAAACTGTCCAACCCGTTGGTGGTGACGGCGATATCGGGACCCAGGATCTCGGACAGCGCCTGCACCGTGGCCGCGTCCCAGCCTGTGCCGCCCACAAATCCGCTGGAACTGTGGCCGAGCACGACGGCCGAGAGCTGCATGGACGCGAACTGCTCCGCTCCGCGCGCCAGATCGGCGGCCAGATCGACGTCCGATCCATCCGCCCGCCATGTCGCCCAGGGGGTCGAGGAAGCCACACGCGCCGCATGCACCGAGCAGCCCTCCGGCATCATCGCCCACCATTCCGCCTCCGGCACCGCCTCGCTGGAGACGATGAACATCCCGATCCGGCCCTGCCAGCCCCAATTGTCCCTGCTTTTCATCACGGCACTTCGCCCTCTTTGACCAGTTGTAGACTAGACCAAGACATGGCGCCGATACGAACGGCAATCCTCTCAAATTGGCTCTCGACGAATTTTCCTTGCTGGCTGCTGACCTACCCGGACCGGCGCCGAAGGTATTGCAGCCGCGTGCTCACCGCCGTTGTGTCGTCGGGGGGGCCGCCTCTGCGGTTCGCTCGGACGAAGCCGCTGATTTCCTTATCGAAAACCGGCTCGAAGCAGCGATTGAAGGGAGCCTGATCAAGATCGGTCTCGCCGCCATGCAGGGCTTTGTTCCGGTTCATGTGGAACAGCGCGCCCACCTTCCGGTCCTCCAGAATCGTGCTGTAGTAGCCGAGATTGGCAGCCGACATGTGCTGGAAGGACAGGAAATTGCAGCAGATTTCGACATTTTCGGGCAGCTCGCCCAACCGCCAGGGAGCGATCAGCGTGATGCGGGCCTCCGGCTTGAACCTGTCCTCCCGGGTCCAGATCAGATTGACTTGGCCGGGAAACTTTCGGGCCAAGTACCCGGCCGCAACCAGCAGATTGAACGGCAGGTCGGAGTAGTAGAGCGTGGCGTCCGGCGCGCAGAGCGCCACGTCGCGTACGAACCGGCCGTGGCCGCCCCCGATCTCCAGCAGCGATTTCGGCCAGGCCCCATGGTGCGCCCGCATCTCATAGGCCCGCCAGGCCACGCGCAATGTGTGGTGGCTGACCCGGACCGGACCGGTCTCCAACCGGACCGCCACGCTGCGGCCACCGGCGATTCCGTCCCAGCGGAGCAACTCCGCGACCTGGATCGGATCGGTGAATGGGAACCGGGATAGGTGTCGGATCGACCGGGGCAAAATCTCTTGGATCCGTGCGCCATAGGCGGCATCGAAATCTGGATCGGCCAGCACGGGGCGCGGCCTCTCGTCGGGAATGGTCTTTCGATCGGGGAAGTCGTTCCCGAACTCGAAGCCCAGTCCACCCATCTCGAAGGCCGCGAAATTCGCCACCAGATCGGGGGTGACATCGAGCTTCGATTTCCGTGCGTGGTCGTGATTGTTGCCCCAGATGTCGGCCAGATCAGGATCGATCTGCTCCAGCATCGCGGCATATTTGAACATCAGGCCGTCGATCTTCATGGCTACGGCCGTCCCCGATAGACTGGAACGTCCTGGGGCGGAATCCAGAGCCCCGTCGGTACTTCGCCGGTTTGATAGAACACATCGATCGGCATGCCGCCGCGCGGATACCAGTATCCGCCGATCCGCAGCCATTTCGGCGAGAGCAGGGCGATCAGGCGTTTTGCGATATCCAGCGTGCAGGCCTCGTGAAAGGCGCCGTGGTTCCGGAACGAGCCGAGATAGAGCTTCAGCGATTTGCTTTCGACCAGCCATGCGCTCGGCACGTAGTCGATGATCAGAAAGGCAAAATCCGGCTGACCGGTCACCGGGCAGAGCGAGGTGAACTCCGGCTGGGTGAATCGGACGGTGTAGTCGGTGTCCGGATGCGGGTTTCCGACCCGGTCCAGCACTGCGTCCGAGGGGGAGTCCGGCAGTTTGGTAATGACCCCGAGGTGCGTGGGTCCGTCCGGCAGGGTCCGGTCTGTCATAAGATAGGCCTCATGGTTTGGTCGGTTCCTGTCGACCGGGCGCGAACCCTTCCCTAGACTTTACGGACGACGAACGCCAGTGGAGACAGACGATGCGTCCCGACGACTTAAGCCCCAACGATCTCAGCTACGTGACCGATGCCGACGCGTTGCGCGGGATGCATCTCAAACCGATGAGCCGGGCGACCGATAAGGTGCTCACCGCGCTCGACGAGCATTGTCGCGCGATCATCGCCTTGTCGCCGTTCTGCGTGATCTCGACCCAAGGGCCAGACGGGGCCGACGTCTCGCCGCGCGGCGATCCCCCGGGATTCATTCGAATTTTGGACGACACCCACCTGCTTTTGCCGGACAGGGTGGGGAACAACCGGTTGGATAACTTCCTCAATCTGCTGGATAATCCGAAGATCGGGATGCTGATTCTGGTGCCCGGCATGGATGAGACCCTGCGGCTTAACGGCACCGCCAGGATCACCGACGACCCGCGGGTGCTGGACGCGAGCGCGATCCGGGATCGGGCGCCGAAAATCGGACTGGTGATCAAGATCGAGGAGGTGTTCCTGCACTGCTCGAAGGCGCTGGTCCGCTCCAAGCTTTGGGGCGAGGAGTACCGGATCGAGCGTCGGTCATTGCCCACCTATACCCAGATCCTGACCGATCACGTGGCGGGGCTGACGCTGGAGGAATCCGAACGCCAAGGCAAGATCATGGCCGAGCGTGGGCTCTACTGATGACCGTGTTCGCGATTCTGGCCTATCCGGGGATCGAGCCGATCGATATTGGCGCCACCCATGGCGTGCTGTCGATGGCGACGCGAGTCACGTCGGATCTGTCGTTCCATGTGCTCTCGAAGGCAGGGGGCGAGGTGGCGATGGCGAACGGGCTGTCGATCCTCGCCAACCATGGGTTCGGTGATGCGCCCGCGGCGGACATCCTGATGGTGCTGGGCGGACCGGGGTGGTCGGAGGCAGCCGAAGATCCGAGGATCCTGTCTTATATCCGGGCGTTCCATGCAGATGGCGGAACCGTCGCCGCTGTCTGCACCGGTGGGATGATCCTGGCGGCGGCCGGGGTGCTGGACGGCGGCCCCGCCACCACCAAACGCGAGATCGTCGCGGGGGAGGCCCGTCCGTTGGATCTGCTGGGCCAACGGTACGGGGCGGTCGAGGTCGTCGAAGCCCGGTTCGTCGACCGGGGACGCGTTCTGACCGGTGGCGGTGTCTCGCTCGGCATCGACATGACCCTGCATCTGATCGAACGGGTGGCGGGCGCGCGGGCGGCCCGGGAGACCGCCCGGATTCTGGAATACGCCACCGCATGGGAGGCGAACCGAGCAGCATTCCCAGGCCTCGTCGTTTAACGGTTGGGGTCGCTGCCTGGCCACACCGGGGCGCCTGCCAGGTCCGGCCAGGCAATCGGGGCTTCACTTGCGGCGCGCGCGGTTGTGATGTCCCCTGAGGGGTCCCACTTCGCCGCCACGTATCGGTTGCCGCTCACCGCGTCGCCCCCCGGGCCGCACAGCCACACGATCGGCGGCGCCATGACGGAGGGTTTGATCAGATCGGCTCGTTTGAAGCCGGAGCTCTCCGGAACGAAGGGGGTATCCGTCGGACCGCCCGGAACAACCACATTGACCGTGATCCCGGTGCCCTCGAATTCCGCGGCATGTCCTGCCGCCATTGCTTCCAAGCCGGCCTTGCAGGGGCCGTAGGGATGGAATTTGCCGCGGAGCATGGTGAAGAAGCTGGTCGTGATCGTGACGATCCGACCCCAGCCGGCCTTTTTCATGCCGGGCACCGCCGCCCTGGTCAGATACCAGGCACCGGAGAAGTTGGTGCGGACGAACCGGTCCCAGATCTCCGGCTCGATCTCATCGATTGCGACCAGATTTGTCATATGATCATCTCGGATCAGGCCCATGCCGACGGCTGCATTGTTGACCAGTATGTCCAGGCTGCCCTGCCGTTGCTCGATCGCGGAGACCATCGCCGAACACGCCGGCTCGCTTGAGATGTCGAGCAGGTCGGTCCTCAGCTGCCCCTCGGGGGCCGACATCTCCTCGACCAGCGCCGTCAACCCGGGTTTCGAGACATCGGTGGCAACCACATGTGCCCCGGCCGCCAGCAGGCCCCGTACGATCTCGATGCCGATGCCGCCCGCCGCGCCGGTGACCAGGGCTGTTCGTCCCGTCAGATCTGCTGTCATTGCGTTTCCCCGCCTGCGTCGTCGTTCCGTTTTAACCGACGATCACGTTGATTGGATTGATACTCTTTTTGGCTACTCACATTGTATGATGCACATGGAGGGGTCTGTTGGCCAACTCAACCCTTCCGGCGATCCTGGTGCGCCTGTCCGACCCAGGCAGGGCCGATACGGTGTTTGACAGATACGGGCGCCCTGGCCGGGAGATCCCGGCCCTCGGCGAGAAACTCATGGCTGCCGCGAGAAAATAACGCTGGATTCCTGTGGTGATTCTTCCACTATTTGTAGGCTAATTCGGTCCATGTGTCCGGCACTTTGCCGACGCTAACGGCTGGTTTTTGGTATGAGACGTCGATGAAGAAATTCGGGCCTTCG
>CALAHL010000480.1 GCA_937891725.1 uncultured Rhodospirillaceae bacterium
TGACCATGAGTGCAGGATATATTCCTGAATCGCCGCCCGAATCCACCACATGGCATAGGTTGCCAGACGGAATCCCTTTTCCGGGTCGAACCGTTTCACCGCCTGCATCATGCCGACATTGCCTTCGGAAATAAGCTCCGCTAACGGCAGGCCGTAGCCGCGATAGCCCATGGCGATCTTGGCGACCAGACGCAGGTGGCTCGTGACGAGCCGGTGCGCGGAATCACTGTCGTCATGCTCGCGCCAAGCCTTGGCCAGCATGTATTCTTCGTTCGGCTCCAGCATCGGAAACTTGCGGATTTCCTGCAGATACCGAGTTAAATTGCCTTCAACGCTGATCGACGGAAGACTGCTGCTACGCGCTGCCATACGCCCCTCTCCATCATATGTACCTCGGCCCAATCTCTGGGCACATTACGGTATAAATAAGACCTTATCGGTCCAGTTTTAAGGGGGCACGTGTATCGGATCGCAACATCTTGATCATATTCTCGAAATCCGCAGGCGACGGACTCTCGAAAAACAGCTCTTCCTCGGTGATCGGATGGACGAATCCAAGGGAGGCCGCATGCAGGGCCTGTCTTGGGAACTCGGCGAGGGCTGCGCGGGTGTTGTCCTCCAGGGACGCCACTTTTCCGGTCCGACCGCGTGCGTAGATCTGATCGCCGACCAGGGGATGGCCGAGATGGGCGAGGTGGACCCGGATCTGATGGGTGCGCCCGGTTTCCAATTGGCATTCCACCAGACAGGCGGTCTCGCCGAACGACTCAAGCACTTTGTAATGGGTGATCGCGTGCTTCCCGCGGCCTTCCGGACGGACAGCCATGCGTTTCCGGTCCGAAGGATGGCGACCGATTTCAGTCTCGATATGGCCGACGGACGGTAGCAGGACCCCCCAGGCCAGCGCCCGATAGGTCCGCTCGATATTGTGTTCGGCGAACAGATCGGCGAGGCCGTGATGGGCGGCGTCGGATTTTGCGACGACCAGTAATCCACTGGTGTCTTTGTCGATCCGGTGCACGATGCCGGGTCGCTTGACGCCACCGATTCCTGAAAGGGTTTGGCCGCAATGGAACAGCAGCGCGTTGACCAGCGTGCGGTCGGGGCTCCCGGGGGCGGGGTGGACCGTCATGCCGGCCGGCTTGTCGATCACGATCAGATGGGCGTCCTCGAACACAACCGAGAGCGGGATGTCCTGGGCGATCGGCTCGGCGGCCTCCGGAGGCGGTACGGAAAGCTCGAAGACACTGCCCGGTTTGACCGGAGTCGAGGGGTCGGATATCGTCGCGCCGTCGACCGTGATCTGCCCATCTAGAATCAAGGATTTCAATCGGCTACGGGATAGGGGCGGCAGATCGACGGTCGGATCCGCACCTGCTCCCAGACCCGATAAGACAGCGGTTGCGAGCCATCGATCGACCCGGTCTGGCGGTGCGACGGACAGGGTGTCCGGATCCGCCTCAATGCGCCATACAATCGGAGTGTCGACCGCAGCATCTTCGTCCGGGTCGAACGCATCATCGGACGGGGCGGTTGCGGGTATAGTGAGATCTTTGGGGTTCATGGTCATGTCCGAGACACTAGGCGAGCAAGAGGCTTCCGAGAAGCGCGATCGTTTACCGCCTGAACCTTCTTGGTTGCTGCCGGCGAAAATCGCGTCTGTGGTGATGGGCCTCATGATCATCGTGGGGGTGATCGTTCTTGGCGTCACGGTCTACAAGCGCATGGCGGGGAAGGATATGCCGTCGTCTCCGCCTGCGTCCGTAAATTCGAGTGTAGCGTCGTCAATTGATCTGGCTGATGTCCAACTCGCGCTGCCGCCTCGGGCCAGGGTCGTGGACATGGCCTTGGATGGGAACCGGTTGGTCCTCCATCTGCAACTTGCCAGCCGCGATCGGGCGCTGATGATCGTCGACCTGCGGTCCGGGAAATCCGAAGGTCTGATCCGGCTTATCCCCGGTGAGCTTCCGAAAT
Source organism: uncultured Rhodospirillaceae bacterium (assembly GCA_937891725.1). Taxonomy (GTDB): domain Bacteria; phylum Pseudomonadota; class Alphaproteobacteria; order Thalassobaculales; family Thalassobaculaceae; genus JANSYC01. The sequence goes on from CALAHL010000480.1 coordinate 1,975, forward strand.
AAACAAGCCTCTCAGTGCAACCTCAGATCACGGCTTTTTCCAAGCCTTGGATTCCGCAGGCTGATTCAGGCTGTGCGCGTTTGGAGTCGTTTAGGTTTGTTAACCACCGTGATCGGGCGCTAAAATGCAGAGAAGGCTTTGGGGGCTGATCGATGGAAAATAACGGTCAATCGGTTAAAAACACGGGCGACTCGCACCAGATCGTGGCCGAAGACATGCCTGCTGTCATGAACGCGGTGTTTTCCGTCAACGCGTTGCCCGCCAGACAGCGGTTTCCGATTTGGCGGGAGAGTTTGGCGTCGATTTTCGACATCGAACGTCTGTCGAACACGCCAATGAACGGGTTTCAGGGAGAGCTGGATGCCCTCTTCTTCGGCGGGCTGTTTGTATCCAGAACCAAGTCGGTAAGTCAGCTTTGGGAGCGGTCCAGCCGGACGATCGCCCGCGACGGTATGGATCATTTCATGATCCAGCTGTTTGAGCATGGCGGGATGAAGATCAAGGGAGATTCTGGGGACCGAACCATTCGACCCGGACAGATCGTCATCCACGATCTTCGCGAAGATTCGCTGTCCGAGACCACGGACTTCACCAATCTGTCCTTAATCCTGCCCAGATCGGTTCTGGAACCGTTCCTCCGTGCGCCCGATGATCAGCATACCCGAGTGTTGAGCGAGCGCGAGCCGCTGGTGGCTCTGTTGCGCGAGCATATGCTCTCGATTATGCGCCATGGCCCCCGGATGTTGGCCAGCGAAGCCAGAGAGGTTGCGCCGGCCACGGCTGCGATGGTTGCCGCGTGCTTGAATTCGGACTTGGAAGATCGAGAGGGCCTGGGCGAAGGCGTTGGTCGGACAATGGTTTCCCTATTGAAATCCCATATCGAGGATCACCTCACGGACCGCGCTTTGACCACGGACCGTCTGGCCCGTGACTTCGGTCTGTCGCGCAGCAAGCTGTATCGCATGTTCCAACCCTTAGGCGGGGTTGCGTCTTATGTTCGGGAGCGTCGGCTCCGCTACGCCATGGCGGTCTTGATGGATGCGACCCAGGCCAGCACGCCGATCTACCTGATCGCGACTCGAGCCGGATTCGGAGATGAAACGGATTTCAGCCGGGCGTTTCGCCGGCGGTTCGGCTGCACGCCTCGTGATGTTCGTCGCTCGGCACTGACCGACGGCACGGTGGGTAAGGCGATTGATGGTGTCGACCGCCGATACGAAGGGTGGTTGCACAATCTTTCGGCTTCTTGATCGGCGGATCGACGAGCCAGGTGGGGATGTGGCGCATTGCGATCTTGGGTTGCGCGCTGGACGAGGTTTTTACACACTGCCGTGGCGTCGACCCACCCCAATGCTTAGGGCGTTCCATGGCCACCGTTCTTCCCACCAGCCTTTTTGAGCTTCGCGCACATCACTTTCGCCCGGTGATTGGAGAAACATTCTATCTCGAGGGCCCCAAGGGGGCTTTGGTTTTGCGTCTGGTCGATGTCCACGAGGGGAAGGAACCGTTGTTCTCAGGGACAACGCGCGTCCCGTTCACCCTCGACTTCATGGGACCTCCGGGCGTCTACAACGATGCGCATCTGATGCTGAACCTGCGTCATCCAAAACTCGGCCTTATCGAGGGGGTGGGTGTCGGTCCGAACTTGGGGACATTGGATACCCGTTGGGGGGCGGGGCAGCTCTGGACCGTGGTCTTTAACTGACACCCTTCACGAGTGACGACCGCACAGGCTATCGTCCCCCGGCGTGACCGCTTTGGGAGGGCGCTGTGCCCGAAATTGTTATCTCGGAATTCCTGGATGAGGCCAGCCTCGACCGCATCATGCCGTGGGCGCGTGCTGCGGGCCGTGAGATCCTTTATCAGCCAAATTTGGTCGATGACGCGACAGCGCTTGCCGACGCCATCAAGGATGCGCGGGCCCTGATCGTCAGAAACCGAACCCAGGTGCGGGGGGAACTGCTGGCGGCGGCGGAACGTCTGGAGATCATAGGCCGGCTTGGGGTGGGGTTGGACAATATTGATGTCGAAGCCTGCGGGGCGCGCGGGATCAAGGTTGTCCCCGCAACCGGTGCCAATGATGATTCCGTCGCGGAATATGTGATCTCGGCCGCCCTGACACTGCTGCGTCCGCTGACGGACGCAATGCCGGAGA
>CALAHL010000481.1 GCA_937891725.1 uncultured Rhodospirillaceae bacterium
TGGGGATAGAGCGCATAGCTCTGAAACACCATCGAGACCTGACGGTCGGCAGGTGCGATATCGTTCACCACCCGGCCGGCAATCGAAAGCTCGCCGCTTGAAATCTCCTCCAACCCGGCGATCATGCGCAGCAATGTGGACTTCCCACAGCCGGACGGCCCGACCAGAACACAGAACGCGCCATCCTCGATCTCGAGATCGATCCCCTTGATCGCCTCGAAATCCCCGAACATCTTCCGAACGCCTTTGAGCGTGACCGCTCCCATACCCGCTCCTTATCCCTTTACCGCGCCGGCCGTCAGGCCGGAGACGATGCGTCGTTGGAAAATCAACACCAGTGCAATCAATGGCACCGTGACGATGACCGAGGCCGCCATGATCCGCCCCCACGGAACCTCGAACTCGCTGCCGCCGGTGATCAGCGCGATGGCAACCGGCACCGTCCTCTGATCGTTGGTGAGGGTGAAAGTCAGGGCGAACAGAAACTCGTTCCAGGCCACGATGAACGCCAGAAGCCCGGTGGTGACCATTGCCGGGACCATCATCGGCAGGAAGATCTTGGTCAGCAGGGTCCAGGGCCCCGCCCCGTCCATGATCGCCGCTTCCTCGACCTCGATCGGCAGTTCCCGAATGAAGCTGGTCAGCACCCAGACAGTGAACGGCAGAGTGAAGATCAGATAGGAGAAGATCAGCCCGAACCCGGTATTGAACAGGCCTAGGACCCGGATCAGCTCGAACATCCCCGACAGAACCGCAACCTGCGGAAACATCGAGACTCCGAGAACCGCCAGCAGCATCACCCGACGTCCACGGAATTTGAACCGTCCCAGCGACATCGCCGCCGTCAGCCCCAGAAACAGCGAGAGACCGACCACCGATACCGAAACGAACAGCGAATTCAGAATGTTCCGAGCGAAGGACTGTTCCTCGAAGATCGAGGTGTAGTTATCCATGGGGAACCCCGTCGGCAGCACATCGACCTCGAAAATCGATGGCCCGCTTTTGAACGAGGTGACGACCGCATAATAGAACGGAAACAGCAGGATCAGCAGCAGCACGGCCACCAGCAGCCAGAACGCGCTCTGCTTCAGCAGTTTCCACGGGGTGATCCGCATCACCGACCCTCCCGCACGACATCCGCCTTTAGGACGGTCAGATACAGTGCCGTCATGATCGCGATGATCATAAACAGCAGGGTCGATGCGGCCGAGCCGTACCCGACATCCTGGAAGTCGACCAGCTGCTGCCGGGCGTAAACCGACATGGTCATGGTGGATTCCACGTTTCCGGTCATGATGTAGACCACGTCGAACACGCGGAGCGCGTCGAGCATCCGAAAGACCATCGCCACCACCAGCGCCGGCCAGATCAGTGGCAGCGTGACACCAAAGAAAACCCGTACAGGATGGATGCCGTCGACCCGGGCCGCCTCATAACAGTCCTTGGGCAGCATCTGAAGGGCTGCCAGCGCCAACAAGGCGACGAACGGCGAGGTCTTCCAGGCATCCACCAGAATGACGGAGAACATGGTCAGATCGGGATCCGCCAGCCAGGCGATCGGCTGTGCGATCAGTCCAACTTCGAGCAGCACGTGGTTCACAACGCCGAACTGATCGTGCAGCATCCAGGCCCACATCTTGGCGGACACCACGGTCGGGATCGCCCAGGGAATCAGAACCGCCGCCCGGAACAGTCCGCGGCCCGGAAAGCTGGCGTTCATCACCAGCGCAAGGGTGACGCCCAGCAGCATCTCGATCGTCACGGAACCGAAGGCGAATATCAGGGTGTTCTTGACTGACAGCCACCATAACGGGTCGCTGATCAGCCCGTAC
>CALAHL010000482.1 GCA_937891725.1 uncultured Rhodospirillaceae bacterium
GTCTGCCCGATACGCTGGTCAACCGGATCGCGGCCGGCGAAGTCGTCGAACGGCCGGCGAGCGCCGTCAAGGAACTGGTCGAGAACGCGCTGGACGCCCACGCCCGCCGGATCGACATCGTGTTACGGGACGGAGGGCGCAGCCTGATCCAGGTGACAGACGACGGCCACGGGATGGATGTCGACGGCCTGACCTTGGCGATCGAGCGGCACGCCACCTCGAAACTTCCCGACGACGATCTGATTCACATCGCGACCCTCGGATTTCGGGGCGAGGCGCTGCCCTCGATCGGTGCCGTCAGCCGGTTGACCATCACCTCGCGCGCGGCCGACTCAGACAGCGCCTGGCGCATCTCGGTCGAGGGTGGGGTGATCCAGGGCCCGGAGCCGGCAAGCCTGAACGGCGGCACAAGGGTCGAGGTGCGGGACTTGTTCTACGCCACGCCGGCGCGCCTGAAATTCCTGAAAGCCCCCCGGACCGAGCAGGCCCACGCCGTCGAGATCGTCGAGCGCCTGGCGATGGCGCATCCTCATGTGGCGTTCACCCTCTCGGACGGCACCCGGAGCTCGGTCAACCTGACGGCACCGTCCCGCGATCTGATCGATGACGGGAACGACTCTGCGCGTCTGAACCGGTTGGGCGCGATCATGGGGCGGGAGTTCGAGGACAACGCCCTGCCGATCCGGGCCGAGCGCGGCGGGTATCTGCTGACCGGCCATGCCGGCCTGCCGACCCTGCATCGCCGCACCAATGCGAACCAGTTTCTTTTCGTGAATGGACGTCCGGTGCGCGACCGGCTGCTGCTGGGCGCCGTAAGGGGCGCGTATATGGATTTCCTGCCCTCGGACCGGCATCCGCTGCTGGCGTTGTTTCTGGACATGCCGGAGGACGAGGTCGATGTGAACGTGCATCCCGCCAAGACCGAGGTTCGGTTCCGGGATGCCGGGCTGGTGCGCGGCCTGATCGTGGGCGCGCTGAAACATGCGCTGGCGGAAGCCGGACACCGGGCCTCCTCCTCGGTAGGTCTCGCCACCCTGGGCGCCTTTCGACCTGATGGCGCTGGCGGCTCCCCGCATCCGTCCGGCGCACGCAGCAGCTGGCCCGGCGCCACATCGGCACCACGCTATCCGAATCCCGGCCTGTCGGCCCCGCATATGCAGTATCAGGCTCCGGACCCATCGGGACCCGGCGGCTTGGCATACGGCGCCGGGCCCGCCGCCCGGGTGGAGCAGAACTATAGCACCGGGGACACTTCAAACCCTCTGGGTGCCGCCCGTGCCCAGCTGCACGCAACCTATATCGTCGCCCAGACAGAGGACGGGATGGTGATCGTCGACCAGCACGCCGCCCATGAGCGGCTGGTCTACGAACGCATGAAAGCCGACCTGGAACAGGGCGGCGTCAAGAGTCAGGCGCTGCTGCTGCCGGATGTCATCGAACTGGACGAGGCCTCGGTCGCGCGCCTGATCGACCGGGCGGACGAGTTCGCGAAACTGGGGCTGGTGATCGACGGTTTCGGGCCGGGTGCGGTGATCGTCCGGGAAGTGCCCGCGATGCTGGGTCAGGTCGATGCCGTCGGCATGATCCGGGATCTGGCCGACGATCTGGCGGAGCATGATCAGGCCCTGTCGCTTGAAGCGAGGCTGGCGCATGTCTCGGCTACCATGGCCTGCCACGGCTCGGTCCGGGCAGGACGGCGACTGACCGGTGAGGAAATGAACGCGCTGCTCCGCGAGATGGAAGCGACCCCTCATTCCGGGCAATGCAACCACGGCCGCCCGACCTATGTGGAGCTGAAGCTGTCCGATATCGAGCGCCTGTTCGGCCGATCCGGATAGAACAGAGAGCCGCTACCACCAACGCGAAACGGCGGCCCGAAGACC
>CALAHL010000483.1 GCA_937891725.1 uncultured Rhodospirillaceae bacterium
GTCTACTATCTCCCGCTGGACAGCTTTCGAGACGGCGCTCTGATGGCGCGCGACTCCTGGACGATCTGCGAGTGGAAGGGCGTGGCGGTCTATTTCGACGTGACCTCGAACGGCGTCACAGCCGAGAGTGCGGCCTACGCCTACCCCGAGCCGTTCGACGATCAGGTCGCCGACTTCGCGCGGCTGGCCGGCTATGTCTCGGTCTACCCGGGTCCGGTCGCCGAGTTGGCGGGTCATCCGGAAGACGGATGTTTTGTCGGTTCCGAACGCGCCCGGCCGCAACCGGGCGGCTATTACGGAGGATGGGTGCTTGATCGAGTGACCGGACCGATCAAGGGCGCACCGGGGAGCGAGGGCTGGTGACTCTCCGCGCTACACCTTCGCCAGCACCGCGTCCACGAAGGCCGGGACCAGCTTGGTGGCGGGGCCATGGTAGGCAGCTTCGAAGGCGGTGACGCCGGCCGACGGCTCCAGGTTCAGCTCGACCGTATGCGCACCGCCGACGAAGCGGGCTTCCTGCACGAACCCGGCGGCGGGATAGACGTTCCCGGAGGTCCCGATCGACACGAACAGGGCGCAGCGGGCCAGGGCCGCATAGATCCGTTCCATACCCATAGGCATTTCACCGAACCAGACCACATCCGGTCGGAGACTGCCGATGGTGCCGCAATTCGCGCAGATGCTGTCGGACGACAGATCCACTGCGCACGCTTCCACATCGTGACATTCGGTGCAGCGGCTTTTCAGCAGCTCCCCATGCATGTGGATAAGCCCGTTCGACCCGCCGCGTTCGTGCAGATCGTCGACATTCTGGGTGACCAGCAGGAAGTCGCCGGGCCAGTTCTGCTGAAGCTTGGCCAGCGCCTGATGCGCGGAATTGGGATGGATGTCGGCCCCCAACAGCCCGGCGCGTCGGTGGTTGTAGAATTCCTGCACGCGGACGGGATTGGCGGCAAAGGCCTCAGGCGTCGCCACGTCCTCGATCCGGACCTTCGACCAGACCCCGTCGGCGTCCCGGAACGTGTCGAGACCGGATTCCTTGGAAATTCCAGCCCCGGTCAGGATAACAATGGCACTCGTCCCGTCCATGTCGGGCAGGTCGAAGGACGGCATATCTCGATACAACATCGACATGTCCCCGCTACGTGCGCTTACATCTTCCACGGCCAGGCAAGACCCACGGATCGCCTTGACCCGCGACCGCCTGTCCGGTCAGTGTTGCGCTGCAACATAACGATAATGACGCGTTCACGCAAATGGGCGCCGACTCGCGCCAACGGAGTGCTTCCTCGTGTACCGGATCCTTTTTGTTTGCACCGGAAACATCTGCCGCTCTCCGACCGCGGAGGGCATCATGCGGGATCTGGTACGGGACGCCGGACTCGGCCATGCGATCGAGTTGGAGTCCGCCGGGCTGTACAACGGTCACGCCGGTGAGCCGCCCGATGCTTTGGCGCGGCTGGCGGCGCGCGGTCGGGGTTATGTGCTCGACG
>CALAHL010000484.1 GCA_937891725.1 uncultured Rhodospirillaceae bacterium
TGCAATCGAACCTCTTATCGGTCTTGCAAATACGCTCATGTGGACCGGTCGGCTCGCGGTCGCGAAGCGCCTGTTCTACAGGTGTTGGCGGATGGATCCCGAACGCCCAGAACTCTATGGCAAGATCCTTGAGCTGGATCGGGGAAATATCCAGCAACAGGTGCTCGAAAAACTCCATGGCCTATTGGAGACGACTGACCTGCCCGTCCGAACCCGCCGCCTTCTGCATTTCTCCGCCGCCGATGATGCGCGTGACCGGAATGCGTTCCCGAAAGCCTTCCATCACCTTGCCGAAGGGCACAGAGCACGGGCCGATCATCTCGGGCATCGCTATGACGGGCAGACTGAACGCGACCTGATCCGCCAGTTTGAGGAGCTGTTTTCCAAAGAGCGGCTGGCGGGGCTTCGTCTGCATCTTCCGTCGGCACTGGCGCCGATCTTCATCGTCGGCATGCCAAGGTCCGGGACGACCTTGACCGAGCAGATTCTGGCAAGCCACAGCCAGGTCGGAGCTGCGGGTGAGCTGCCCGCGATGAGTGCGATCCACGCCCAGGTCTTTGATCAAGATCGCCCGCCGGTCACCCGTGAGATGATCCGGACCCTGTCGCCGGAGCATCTTGCGCCTTTGGCCCAGAGCTATCTGGATTTTCTGGCGCCGTTCGCCGACGGTGCGCGGTTTGTGACCGACAAGATGCCGCACAATTTCATCTTCCTATGGCTGATCACTGCGATGTTTCCAAACGCGCCGATCGTTCACTGCACCCGAAACCCGGTCGACAACTGCCTGTCGATCTATCAGCAGGATTTTGAAACCGGGCACGCCTATTCGGACGATCTCAGGAGTCTGGGCCACCACTACCGGCATTTTTACCGGGAGATCATGGCGCTGTGGGGTCGGGTGCTGGAGCGGCCGCTGCTGACGTTCAAATACGAGGATCTGGTCGAGAACCCCGAAGAGAAGGTTCGGGAGCTGCTGCAGTATTGCGGACTGCCGTTCGAGCCGAAGTGCCTGAGTTTCGAGGGCGCCGAGCGCATGGTCCGCACCGCGAGCGTCACGCAGGTACGGCGGGGCATTTACAAAACCTCCAGCGGCCGCTGGCGCGAGGTCGAGTCCGAGCTTGGCCCTCTGATCGACGCACTGGGCGAAATCGCGCTTGAGTCGTGAGCCGCCGGCCTAGAGCATTTGGTTTTCCCGAAAGCTGTAATGCCCCTGTCGGCCGACCACGATGTGGTCGTGCAAGGCGATGTTCAGAGGGGCGGCAGCGTCGCGCAGCTGATGGGTCATCTGAATATCCGCCTTCGACGGGTTCGGGTCGCCCGAGGGATGATTGTGCACCACGATGATGGCGGAGGCGCCCAGATCAAGCGCGCGGCGGCAGACCTCGCGAACGTAGAGCGGCGTGTGGTCGATCGTGCCCCGGCCCTGCCGCTCGTCCCGGATCAGCCGATTGCGCGTGTCCAGGAACAGGATGCGGAGCTCCTCGACCGGTTCATGTGCCATGGCCGCCCGGCAATACTCCAGCAGCTGCCGCCAGTTCGTCAGCACCGGTCGGTTGATCAGCGGGTCTCGCAGGAGACGGACCGCAGACGCCTTCGCGGTCTTCAGGGCCGCAACCGAAGCCTCACCCATCCCGTCGATCTTCCTGAGCGCCTCCGCCGGGGCGCTGATCACCTCCGCGTAGGATCCGAATTCCCTGATCAACCGCTTCGCGAGCGGCTTCACGTCACCCCTGGGCTTTGCGAGAAACAGCAGAAGCTCCAGCAGCTCGTAATCGGCAAGCGCTTCCGAGCCCGCCGTCAGGAACCGGCGGCGCAACCGGGCGCGGTGCCCGGCAGTCTCGGATGCGCCGTCGAATGCTCCGTCGGCCTCCGTCACCCGCCTCTCTCCCCGTCTTGTGTCTATGACGTGGGGTATGGAAGACGGTGGCGCGGTTTCGGACGGGGTTTGGGAGCGGCTACAGAACGATTGGGATCGGATGTTCCAAGGAAATGCGGTCAAGTGTGATATCGCACACCCGGCAGAGCAGTTCGACCCCGGCCGCCTGTGCCTTGCGCAGGGCGGCGTCGTAGGTCGGATCGATGTCGGCGGCGGTGGTGAACCGGTCGCAGTCCATGCGCTGCACGCAGAACATCATCACCGCCCGATGGCCGTCGGCGACCATCCCCGACAGCTCCTCCAGATGCTTGGCGCCGCGGGCGGTCACGCTGTCCGGAAACTCGGCCGCTCCGGGATTGGGGCCGTCCGGCCGCGCGAGGTGGACGTTCTTGACCTCGACATAGCAGAGCCCGCGCGCCGGGTCTTCCAGCAGGATATCGATCCGGCTGTTCGTGCCGTATTTCACCTCACCGCGCAGGGTTGCGTAGCCCGACAGCTCCGGGACGCGGCCGGCGGCGATCGACTCGGCGACGATCCCGTTCGGCCGTCCGGTATGAATGCCGACCAGCCGTCCCTCGATCTCCATCAGCTCCAGAGTATGGGCGAGCTTGCGCTTGGGGTTGTCCGACTTCGAAAGCCAGACCTTCAGCCCCGGTTCCCGCAATCCCATCATCGAGCCGGGGTTCGGGCAGTGGGCAGTGACGACCTCCCCGCCCGCCAATTCGACATCGGCGAGGAAACGCTTGTAGCGCTTTACCAGGCGGCCTTCGAAGAGAGGGTGCGGCAGATCCATAAGCATTTGGTACACTGGTTCGATATATTGGGCCAATATCGTTCTGAACCGGGCCCTTAGAGGGACCCGAACGCGCAATGGAGTTGTCTGAATGACCACCACATCCGTCACCGCCGGCCTGCTGATCATCGGCAATGAGATCCTGTCCGGACGCACCCAAGATAAAAATGGGGCCTATCTGGGCGCGCAGCTGAACGAGATCGGCATCAAGCTGTCGGAGATCCGGGTGGTGCGGGATGACGAGGCGGCGATCATCGCGGCGGTGCGGGCGCTGTCCGAAACCTACACCTACGTCTTCACCTCGGGCGGGATCGGGCCGACCCATGACGACATCACCACGGGCTGTATCGCCAAGGCGTTCGGCGCGCAGGTTGAGCGCAACCCCGAGGCGATGCGGCGGCTGACGGCGCATTACGCCGGCTCGGGGGTCGAGTTCAACGACGCCCGCAAGAAAATGGCTGAGATCCCGGTGGGTGCCACTCTGATCGACAACCCGGTCTCGGCGGCGCCGGGTTTCATCATCGGCAATGTCCACGTTCTGCCCGGGGTGCCGCGCATCCTGCAGGGGATGTTCGAGGGCCTGAAGTCCGGGCTGTCGGGCGGTGCCAAGGTCGACAGCCGCACCGTTGCCTGCACGGTCGGTGAGGGGACGGTGGCGGGCGCGCTGGGCGCTGTTCAGGCACGGTTCCCGGAGGTCGAGATCGGCAGTTATCCGTATTTCCGGGCCGGCGCCTTCGGCACCAGTCTGGTGCTCCGCTCGGCCGACATTTCCAAGCTTGAGGCCGCGACCGAGGCGGTCCGAGACATGGTCCGGTCTTTCGGGGCCGAGCCGATCGAAGCGCTTGAGGAGGGGGCGGTACCGAGCGCGGCCGGGACGGCGGCATGAGCCTGGTCGATATCAAAATCGATGCCGGGCTGCTGAGGGTCAGCCTGAACCGCCCCGAGAAACGGAACGCGCTGAGCGGCGAGCTGATCGGCCAGCTGGAAGCGGTGTTCAGTCAGGCCTCCCGCAACGAGGACCTGCGGGTGGTGGTCCTGTCGGGGGCAGGCCCCAGCTTTTCCGCCGGTGCCGATCTGGCGGAAATGGCAAAGCTCAACCCGACCGCGGCGGCTCAGTTCATCCGCGCGCTGCACCGGGCGATCCATGCGGTCATGCACTGTCCGGTCCCGGTGATCGCCGCGATCCGGGGGGGCTGCTTCGGCGGTGCCTTGGAGCTGGCCGCCGGCTGCGACCTGCGGATCGCGACCAATGACGCACGCTTCGGGATGCCCGAAGTGAAGGTCGGTATCCCTTCCGTGATCGAAGCGGCTTTGCTGCCACGGTTGATCGGGCGCGGACGTGCGGCCTGGATGGTTCTGACCGGCGAGACGATCACCGCCACGACCGCAGAGAAATGGGGGCTGGTCGAGGGACTGGCCGAGCCTGCCGAGCTGCAGGACGGAGCGATGGCGCTTGCCCGCTCCATTCTGGCTGCAGACCCGGCTGCCATCCGCGCGCAGAAGTGGCTGATGCGGGTGTGGGACGCGGCACCGTTGGACCAGGCGATCGAGGTCAGCGTGCCGCTGTTCGCAAAGAGTTTCGAAGGAGGGATTCCGAACAAGCTGATGGCCGGGTATCTCAGGAAATGATTCGACGCTTCGGCATTCTGTCTCTGGTGTTGAGCGGATGGGTCCTGGCGTCAGGGACCGCCCGGGCGGATCCGATCACTGGGATATGGGGTGTGGCGGCGGACGTTACCTCGGCGCCGAACTGCAAGGCCTATGTCATGGTGCTGCGGGCGGAGGGCCGCTACATCAAGGCGATACTGGACCTGGGCACCACGGTCGGCCTGCGCGACACCCTGGTCGGCACCTCAAGCTGGGCGCTGTCCGGCGACCGTCTGGTGGTGGAGCCGAGCCTGTCGCTCGCCAGACCGGAGCCGGAGCAGGTCTTTCTCTATGACGTCACCACACACACCCTGTTCCGGGAGACACCGTCGCGCCTGATCTTCAAGCCGTGCCCGGATCGGGAGCTGGTACCGATGGATCGGTGAGGGGGGCACCTCGCGTGCTATGCGGGAGTCCGCAAGAGCGCGCACCAAAGGCGATCGAACGGCCCGAATTCGGCCCGTGTGATCGACCTCTAGTGCGAGACGAAGACAGGAACGGGTGACGAGTCCAGAAGGCCCAAGGCGTGGGTGCCGAAGCGCGTCATGACCAGGAAATGCCGGTAGGACGAGCCTGAAACGATGATGCCGGCTTGGATCTTCCGTGCATGACCGGTGATGACTTTCACCCGATCGCCGTCGTTGGGGGTGTCCAGAGCCGTTGGTTCGACCTGCGTATACCCGACCGCCCGCGCATACTCGGTGGCCTGCGCGAGCAACGCTTGAGGGCTTTCGCCGGATTTGGGCTGACCTATCGTGACGATGTGGAGGGGAAGGTCCCCGAACAGATTGAGCGCGAGAAACTGCTTGAAGGCCTTGGCGCTGTCCAGGGACCCCGAGAGGCAGATCAGCGCCGATTGCGGATCGGTTCGCTCGGCTGTTGGCGGAACCGCGATCAGGGGTCTCAGCCCCCGTGCGACGAGCGACAGGACCGCTGCGGCGTCGCCCCGGATTTTCAGGCCGGGGGTCCACAGTTTCGTGCTCATGAAAGCAATGTCCTGGAATCTCCAGACATCGACCAGGAGGCGATCTCGATCACCCTCCAGATACATCGGCCTGAAGTTCTCGAATCCCCGCTCCTCAGCCAGACGTTCCACAGCGCCAAGGGCCCGGCGGCTGTCCGTCAGGCCGTGCTCCAGGCGTTCCTGGGCAATCTGGTATTTGTAGGAAAATGCTCCCGCCGCCGCAGGTCCTATCGATTGCAGATCCTCGACATTGACGGCGACGAAGCCGGTCAGCGTGGCCTGCTCGCGTTGCGCGAGGGCCAGGGCGAGATGCGTTTCCGGAGCTTCCAGGGGAAATTCATTGGCGATTAAGAGAACCGACTTGACCACGTTGATCTCTCCCATCTGAGTTTGAGTGCATATGAGCGCTCAGAGACCGATTTGGGAAACCTGAAAGCCTTTTCCAGAGTGGATGCGGGCATTTTTTCGGCATCAACGATGCGCGGCAGCCATCATTCTGCATCTATAAAACAATCGCGCTCGTGACCAGCCTTGTGATGCCGCCTTTTAAATGCAATGGGCCGGAGGACATGTCCTCCGGCCCATCGGCTATTCCGAGATCTCGGAAGTGACCTACATCTTGCACTCGGCGGCATAGGCGTCGCCATGGTTCTCGAGCGCCACGCCAAGGGTCTTGTTGGTGTAGACGTCACCCTCCTTGATCACTTCGCGCACGTAGATGTTCTGGATCGGGTGGTGGTTGGGCCCGAATTTGAACGCACCCCGAACGCTGTCGAAATCAGCTTCCAAAAGGGCGGCGCGGAAGGCGTCGGCGTCCTTCACGTCGGCCTTGTCCATCGCACTCAGCAGCAGGTTGGCGGTGTCGAAACCCTGGCTGGCGTAAAGCGACGGCAGACGGCCGTACTTCGCCTGGAAGCTTCTGACGAAGGCTTCGTTGGCCCCGTTGTCCAGGTCCTTGTTCCATTGCGAGGTGTTGTGAACACCAAGCGCCGCATCACCAACCGCCTGCAGGATACCCTGGTCGAAGCTGAAGGCCGGGCCGATGACGGGCAGGCCGACGCCGCTGTCGGCATATTGC
>CALAHL010000485.1 GCA_937891725.1 uncultured Rhodospirillaceae bacterium
CAACCCATCATATGCTGTGAGAATCCCCATCTGCGCAGCCCCCACGAATCACGATATATCAAGAACATATAGAGATTGGTTAATCTAGTCAAACAACATTGTGCCGGATTGACGACAATTTGAGCGAAAGCCTATGGACATTGGAGTGGTTCTTTGAAATCCCCGCATGCGTGTTTATGTCTCGCAGCTTCGGATCCCGTGCGTTGAGGGCGCGGCCGATCTCTTTTGAGGGTGACGGAAGCTGTGTCTCCGGCTGCTGGCCTGCCGAGCGGTCCCCCGGAACGGCGAGCTTCGCCCCGGGGGACCTGCGCCTGATACCGCCAATTGCGTGACAACCGGCGAGACCCGTGTTATCTCGCAATTGCGAAATGATTTTGGCCGTCGGTTTCTGAAGGGTCCGTATTCCTTGGACCAGTCTCGCACGGCCTCCCAGGACAATCCTCGCTAAAGCTGCCGGCGGACCGTGCGGGTCCGCGGTGTAAGGCTTGGCGTTGAACTTGGCCGGAACGGAGCCCGACGCCATGAGATTCTCGATCGATACCCTCCGAGCCGAGTGGTTTGGAAATACCAAGAACGATCTCCTGGCTGGCATCGTGGTTGCCCTTGCGCTGATCCCGGAGGCGATCGCGTTCTCGATCATCGCAGGCGTCGATCCGAAGGTCGGTCTGTACGCATCGTTCTCGATTGCGGTGATCACCGCGATCGTGGGCGGCCGGCCGGGCATGATCTCGGCCGCGACGGCTGCGACGGCGGTGCTGATGGTGACGTTGGTCCGTGACTACGGTCTGGAATACCTGCTCGCGGCGACGGTCCTTGCCGGGGTTCTTCAGGTCGTCGCCGGTGTGCTCAAGCTCGGCTATGTGATGCGGTTTGTTTCGAAATCGGTGATGACCGGGTTCGTGAACGCGCTGGCCATTCTGATTTTCATGGCGCAACTGCCGGAACTGATAAGCGTGCCGTGGCTGACCTATGTGATGGTCGCTGGCGGGCTCGCGATCATCTATCTGCTTCCCAGACTGACAACCGCCATTCCCTCGCCGCTGATCTGCATCGTCGTTCTCACGGCCGTGTCGCTGATCTTCGGCCTTGATCTTCGGACGGTGGAGGATATGGGGCAGCTGCCGGATACCTTGCCGATCTTCCTGCTGCCGGATGTGCCGCTCACCTTTGAGACGCTGATGATCAT
>CALAHL010000486.1 GCA_937891725.1 uncultured Rhodospirillaceae bacterium
CGGTAAACAGCTCGAACCGACTCCCACCAATCTCGACACTGACCAAACTGTCCTTCTTGTAGGTATACCCGGTGACGATGCTGAACTGATTGTCGACGCCCTGACCCGGATCGTTCGTTATCAGAGCATAAATCCGCCCACGGCTGCTGTAGTCGCCTGTCGCCTTCTCGGGCGCGCTGGCCATGTAGCAAACTGTCTCCGACCCGCGTTTGAAGGTATAGGCCTTCCAATCGCCGTTCTCACCGATGAAATTTGGTTGCTGAGCCTGGGCCGGATATGCGGCCCAGGCCGCCCCGATGGCCAGGGTCGCGAAGAGGGTTGAACGTATCGTTTGGGCGCACCAGAGACCGAAACGGGCCTCACGCACACAGGCACCTACGAAACCAAATTTCATTCGCTTCTAGCTCCCTCTCCGGCTGCTCTGTCGGATGACGATTGGTTAGCATAAGAACGACCCTGCGCAAACGGAGCGTCAACAAACGACCGAAGCGCCGACAGCGTTTTTGATGCGGCACACGCCTCCATCTCGGATGCAGGGGATTGAGTCCCACCCATGTGGCAATTTCCGGGCACGTTTGACCCGGGAATGTCGCGAACGTCGTGGTTGTACCGATCATCCCAGCGCCTCTCCGGTTTCAGACCCGAAACCGCGCCAAATGTCTAATCTGTTCAAACCTACGTGTCGGCTGTTGCCCATTTGCGCGCAAGCGCCTTACATGTTGCGTATGGGAATTGTTCCACCAACACTCGACCTTTCGGCGCCGAAAGTGGTCACAGATACTGTCCCGGCGTCAAAAGCGGTGGCGGATGACGCATCGGCGCAACGCTCCCATGACGACCTCCTGGACGCAATCGCATCCACCCGCGACAAGACCGCTTTTGCGGAATTGTTCTCCCATTTCGCACCGCGCCTGAAATCCTATCTCCTGCGCCTGGGCACCGATGCCGCGATGTCGGAAGAGGTGGCGCAGGAAGCCATGGTCATGGTCTGGCGCAAGGCCGAAAGCTTTGACCGCAGCCAAGCCAGCGCGGCGACCTGGATCTTCACGATTGCCCGGAACAAGCGGATCGACCGCCTCCGCCGGGAGCGGTGGCCGGAGTTGGACCCCAACGATCCCGCCCTGGTACCCGACGCGCCGGAAGCCGCCGATCGGTCGATTGAAGTCCAGCAGGCCGAAGAAACTTTGCGATCCGCCATCGAAAAACTGCCGCAGGAGCAATCCGAATTGATCCGCGCTGCGTACTTTGAAGACAAGACGCACAGAGAAATTGCAGACGAGCGCGGAATTCCACTTGGAACGGTCAAGTCTCGGATTAGGTTAGCGCTCGCACGTCTGCGACAGGAGATTGACGATTTTGACGAAGACCCCCGGCCATCATCTGGATGAAGAAGCGCTGCTTGGCTATGCCAGCGGTTCTTTGGGAGAAGCGGAGAGCGTTCTGGTGGCAACCCACTTGGCGCTTTGCCCGACATGCCGTGAGCGGACATCCACATACGAGGCGTGGGGTGGAGCAGTCTTGTCACAAATTGAGCCGTCTCGGCTAGCCGATGATGCGCTTTCCAAAACGATGGCTCGGTTGAGCCAGACGGAAGCGTCCGAACCTCCCTGCGGTCAGGCCGCTTTTGATCACGCGACCGTCATGACCCTGCCGCGCCCGTTGCGCGACTATGTCGGGGGGAATCTGGACTCCTTGCCGTGGAAATCACGCGGCCGAGGGGTGAAGGAACTCCCAATCGAGATCGGTGACGGCTCGGTCCGAGCCTCGCTGCTGCGGATCCGTCCGGGCGAAACGATTCCGCAGCACACCCACGAGGGTGTCGAGAGCACGCTCGTCCTGAAAGGCGCTTTCTCGGACGAAACCGGAACCTATGCCCGCGGAGACGTGGCAATCGCGACCGCCGATCATGACCATGCACCGGTGGCGGATTCCGCTGAGGAATGCATCTGCTTCGCGGTCATTGAGGGGCCGTTGCGGTTTACCGGGCCGATCGGCCGGGTGCTGAATCTCTTCGTTCGATCTTAGATAGAGTCTGAGATATCAGTCTTGCGCCGCGTCCGGCTGGTCGCGGCGTTTTGCTTTCCTGACCCAGGCAGGAGCACCGAATTGCGGCACCGGCGCCGGCTCCGTCGGGCCCCCGGGGCGGTGCGGGCGCGGTGCGAACAGCCCCATGCACATCAGCCGATCGTACATCACCAGTGCGCCCGCCAAGCCGACATTGATCGAAAACTTGGTCGGGATCCGGACCACATGATCGCAGCGCGCGACCAGTTCCGGATCCAGAATTCCGCGTTCTGGCCCGAGGATATACGCCGCCGATTTCGGATGGTGAAAACTGGGCAACTCGACCGCATCATCGGTGATCTCGACACCGACCAGCGCGCAGCCGCGCGGCAGCAGCATCTCGTCCGCTCCGCCGAACCGATAATAGGGTAAATTTCGAGAGGATCCGGACGTGTCGACTGCGTCCATTTCCCGACGATCGTAGGTCTCGCCCACCGTGAAGATGAAGCTGGCCCCAAAGGCATGCGCGGTCCGCATCAAGGCACCGACATTACCGGCCTTGCTGATCCCGTTCGCACCTATTCCGAAATATCCTCGCATGGCGGCGAACTTGCCCGAGGCCGGGGGTGGAAGCAAGACGCGGTCGTGATAATGTCGCCTCGCTATTCTGAACGCCTGCAAACCGGACATGCACCATGAACAATCTCACCCCTCCGCTGTCTCCCGCCCATGTGCCGGAGACCGACACCGAACTGCGGGTCCATCTGGATCGTCCGATTGGTCCGATCACGGTTGAGGTGACCCGCGGCGGCATGGTGGAGAGCGTTCACCGGGCGATTGCCGCCGTGGTCGACGCGGACGGCAAGCCGGTCATGGCCTGGGGCGATATTGATCGTCTGGTCTACGCGCGCTCGGCGATCAAACCCCTGCAAGCCCTGCCGGTGCTTGAAACCGGGGCTGCGGACGCGTTCGGCTTGACCGAAGATCAGATTGCACTCTGCTGCGCCAGTCATTCGGGCGAGCCGATGCATGTGGATCGGGTGACCAAATGGCTTGCACAGCTCGGCCTGTCCGTCGCCAACCTCGAATGCGGCCCGCAATTGCCCTACAATGACGCTGCAGCAAAAGAGATCCTCAGGTCGGGCGCGCAGCCGACCCGTGCTCACAACAATTGCTCTGGCAAGCATTCCGGGATGTTGACGACAGCTGTCCACATGGGGGAAGCGCCCCGTGGCTACACCACCCCGGACCATCCGGTCCAGCAGCGCTGTTTCGAAGCTGTTCAGTCGATGAGCGGCGAGGATCTGTCCGGCACCCCGCGCGGGGTCGATGGCTGCGGCATCCCGGTCTTTGGCTGTTCCCTGAAAGGGCTGGCGACCGCGATGGCGCGGATGGCGGACCCGTCGAAACTGTCGGCCGACCGGCAGCACGCGATCCAACGTATCATCAAGGCCTGCGCTGCCCATCCGCTGATGCTGTCCGGAACCGATGAGTTCAATAGCGTGGTGCTGGCTGAAACCGGTGTGACCTGCCTTCTTAAAGGCGGCGCCGAGGGTGTTTACGCGGGCGCGGTACCGGGCCAGGGCCTGGGGATCTGCCTCAAGGTCGACGATGGCGCCGGTCGAGCCTCGAAGGCGACCTTCGGCGCAATCCTTCGGCATCTGGGGGTGATCGACGAGGCAATGGAGACCAGGCTCGCACATCAGCTGACCCCAGACGTCACCAATTGGGAAGGTCGGGTGGTGGGTCGGATCCGGGCGCCCGCGGACCTGTCCTTCTGATCCGGGCCTACACGCAAACAATGAACGGCGAGACCGACGCCCAGGTTCAGGCACAGTACGAGCAATTCCCGTATCCGGATCGCAATCCGGCGGATGAGGCCAAGCGCCTGATCGCGGAATCGCCCAGTCATCTGGATGAAATCAGACACTATCTGCATGGCGGGCAGCTTGACCTGAGCCGACCGTTCCGCGCGCTGATCGCCGGCGGCGGCACCGGCGATGCGGCGATCATGCTCGCCCAGCAGTTGGCAGATGCCAACGCGGCGGACGCGCAGGTCACGTATCTGGACCTGTCCACCGCCTCGCGGGCGATCGCGGAAGCGCGGGCCGAAGTGCGGGGCCTGGCCAACATCAGGTTTGTTACCGGCAAGATCGAGCAGATCGGCAACCTGGCTCCTGGACCCTACGATCACATCGACTGCTGTGGCGTCCTGCACCATCTCGCAAGCCCTGAGACCGGACTTCAGGCTCTGAAGGCGCACCTCGCGCCAGGCGGCGGTATGGGACTGATGGTTTACGGCACATTGGGCAGGACGGGGGTCTATCCGATCCAGGAAGCCCTGGCCCAATTGGCCGACGCCCTGCCCGACCGCGAGCGGCTGGCAACGGCCCGCAACCTCTTGGAGGGCCTTCCCGCCAGTCACTGGCTGAAACGCAATCCCTATGTGGGCGATCATCTGAAGGGCGATGCGGCTGGGCTGTACGATCTGCTGCTGCACCGCCGGGATCGGGCCTACCGCGTCGAGGAGCTCGCAGATCTCGTCGCCTCGGCGGAGATGAAGATCGCCGCCTGGATAGAACCCGCCCGCTACGCGCCCGAGACCTATCTGTCCGACCCCGCTCTGAGGCAAACGGCCGCGACCCTGTCTCCGATCGGTCGGTCCGCGTTGGCGGAACGGCTGTCGGGGGCGATGGCGAAGCATGTGGTCTACGCGATCCCGTCCAAGCGAATTCTTCCGGAGATCGACCCCGGAGCGGACGGATCGGTCTTGGTGTTTCGCGACATGGATCCGGAAGCCACCGCACGCGGTCTTCGGCCGTCCGGCACTCTCACCGCCGATATCTCGGGTGCCGCCTATTCGGCGCCGCTTCCGGCGCTCGCCCCCCGCCTGGCCGCCCTGATCGACGGACACCGCAGCATCGCCGAAATCCGAGAAACGCTGCGGGAGACGGGCGCTCCAATGCCCTCGGAGGCAAATTTCCGCGATCAGGTTCGGAAGCTGTTCGCCGCCTTCAACGGTATCAACCGGATGCTGGTGCGCTCCACGTCAGACGTCTAGTCCGGGTCAGACCGGCAGGCCGAGCCCACGCGCCCAGGCCAGCATCTCCGGGCCGGTCTCAAACCGGTGGGCGTGGATGCCGAACGCCTGCGCGGCCACAACGTTGCGCGGAGAATCGTCGATGAAGGCGGTCCGCTCCGGCGTGAGATCGAAGCGCTCGATCAGGCGACGGTAGATTTCCGGATCCGGCTTGATCACCTTCTCCTCGCCGGACACCACGATCCCGTCGAACAGGCTGAAAAAATCGAACCGCTCACGGGTTGGCGGCAGGGTCTCGGCCGAGAAATTGGTCAGACCATAGACCGGGTAGCCCGCAGCCTTCAAAGCCTTCAGCGCACCGACACTCTCGTCAATCGCATGCGGAATCATCTCCTGGAACCGCCCGTAGAACGCCTGGATCTCTTCGGCCATTTCCGGATGACGGCCAATCGCTTCGCCCTCAGCTTCGGCGATGGTCCGCCCGCGATCCTGCTCCACATTCCAGTCCGGATGGCAAACCTCGTTCAAGAACCATTCAATACGCTCGTCGTCGTCGAAAATACGTGAGTAGAGATGCCTGGGATTCCATTCCAGAAGCACCGCCCCGAAATCGAAAACGACAGCGTCTATCGTAACATCCGACATTCGGGGCCTACCCTATGGTTCAGTCGTCTTGGGTCATGGTGGGATCAACCGTGAGAATGAGAGCCGAGTGATCGAGATCCCCCGCTCCCTCTTCCACCAACCGTTCCCACAGCCCGAGATTGGTCGAAAGCCCGGGCAGATCAATCCCAACGGCCTCCGCAAGCGATGCCGCCGCCCGCATGTCCTTCAGCTGGATGGTCGAGCGTGCGCGCGCCTGGAAGTCTTCGTTGACCATTCTCTCGCCATGCAATTCCAGAATGCGGCTCTGGGCGAACCCTCCCAGGATCGCCTCGCGGATCGCCCTGGGCTCGACCCCGGCCGAGCGGGCAAGCGCGAACGCCTCGGCCACGGCCCCGATCGTCATGCCTACGATCATCTGGTTGGCGGTCTTGGCTATCTGTCCGGCACCGACCGCACCGACATGGGTGATTCGTGCGCCTAAGGCCCGAAACACCGGCTCTGCGCGGGCAAAGCCACCGTCACTGCCGCCGACCATGATCGAAAGCGTGCCGTCCTCCGCTGCCGTGGTGCCCCCGGAAACCGGGGCGTCCATCCATTCCGCGCCCCGCGCGCGCAGCCGGTCGGCAAACCCTTGCGTCCGGGCGACATCGGTCGTGCTCATATCGATGACCAGGGCACCGTCACCGACCCCATGGGCCACACCGTAGCTGTCGTCCATCGGGTCAAAGATCACGGTCTCGACCGCATCCGCATCGGTAACCATGACGATCACGATGTCCGACCGTTCGGCCGCGTGCCGTGGGGATGGAACCGCCTCAGCATTCGGAAGGTCCGCAGCCAGACGTTCAGCCGTCTGGATCGTCCGATTCCATAGCGCAAGCCGCGCGCCGGCCGAAGCCAGACGCCGCGCCATTGGCGCGCCCATCAGGCCGGTTCCTATCAGTCCGATCCGATACCTGGACAGGTCGACAGCCGGCTTCCCCTGACCCACCAAAGCCCCCGATCAAGCCGTCGCGTAACGGGCGGCGGCTCCACGCTCGATTGCGGCGGCGGTCAGCCGATCCACTTCAAGCTCGTGTCGCAGCATCTCGAGATAGCGCAGCTCCTCCTGCGTCGCCTCGCCATCGGCGGCAACCACGTCGCACGCGACGGCATAGGCGGTCGGGCGAAGCCGCGGGGGCAGACCTGACTTCATCAGTCCGATCGCCGCATCCAATCCATCAGCCTCGCTCAACAGATCGGTGGCGGCGGCAGCGATCTGGGCCAGATTGCCCTTCTCGAAATCGCGGAAGATCGGCAAATGGTCAACGATTCCGCGGATCGCATCCAGTTCGGAATCCGCAAGCGCCTCGTCGGCGGCGGCGCCGACAACCATGGCGTAGATCAAGGCGATGTGATGCGTAATCATGAGGCCTCGCGAGTCGAATGGAAAATGTCAGTCGGTCAGAAAGACCAGTGCTCGGCAGCCTATATAGCCGCCCGGTCACTCGCCCTCAACCGGTCACACCGGAGCAATACAAGTAAACATGAACAAGAAGCCAATCGGAGGATAGTCGCATGCATGGGAATACGCCCGTCTTGGGATATGTCGGTCTGGGCCTGATGGGCGCGCCGATGGTCAGACGTCTGCTGGCAGCCGGCTATCAGGTTCTTGTCTGGAATCGTTCGCTCGACAAGACCCAACCTTTGATCGAGGCGGGCGCACAACTCGCCACCTCCCCCGCCGCCATGTCGGAAGCCTGCGACATCCTGTTCACCTGCGTCACCGACACCGCAGCAGTCGAAGCTGTGGTGTTCGGCGCAGACGGGTTGGCAACAGGGACCGCCGATAAGTCCGGCAAGGTTCTGGTCGATTTCTCCTCCATGCGGCCCTACAAGGCCGCCGAGTTTGCGACTCGCCTTCGGACCGAAACCGGAATGGGTTGGGTCGACGCGCCGGTGTCGGGCGGCATTCCGGGTGCCACAAATGGGACGCTGGCGGTCATGGCCGGCGGCAGCCAGCGGGACTTCGACACGGTCGCCCCGGTCGTCGCGCATTTGGCCGGCCGTTTCACCCGCATGGGGCCGAATGGGGCGGGGCAAAGCACCAAGCTGATCAATCAGATGCTGGTCGGCTGCGCTTTCACGGTTCTGGCGGAAGCCTGTCAGCTGGCCGAGGCGGCCGGAATAGACGTCGCCAAGATTCCCGAGGCGCTGTCCGGCGGCAGGGCAGATTCCAAAGTCCTGCAGGAGTACCTGCCGCGTATGGCGGCGGGCGACTTTGCGGTCCAGGGCCGAATCGATCTGCTGGTCAAGGATCTCGGCACGGTGATGGAGGAAAGCCGACGGCTCGGCACCTCCCTGCCGATGACCGGCCTCGCCAACGAGATCCACCGCCTGCTCTCCCGACGCGGCCTCGGCGGGGCCGACAACGCGGCCACCGTCCGGCTCTATCGCGACAAGGATGCGCCTTGAGGCCAGGAACCCGGGTTCAAGTCCGAAGTTTCCGCGAATCGTCACAAGCGAATCGTTGACATTGTGGGGCAGCACCGGGACTATCTGCGTTTTCCCGGGACCCCAAGACCCTGTAACAACCCGGTGACGAACGGAGGAGTAAAATATCGTGGTCACGAGCGTCATGCCGACCTACGGAAGGATCGACATCGCCTTTGAGAGAGGCGAAGGCCCTTACCTGTATACGGCTGACGGACGACGATACCTCGATTTCGCCGCCGGCATTGCAACTAACTCCCTCGGACATTGTCATCCGCATCTGGTCCAGGCCCTGCAGGAGCAGGCTGCCAAGTTGTGGCATGTCTCGAACCTCTACAACATCACCGAACAGCAGCGTCTGGCCGATCGCTTGGTAGCGAGCTCGTTCGCGGACACCGTGTTCTTCTGCAACTCCGGCGCCGAGTCTTTGGAAGGTTCGACCAAGGTTGCCCGCCGGTATCACTTTCATAACGGTGAGCCGAACCGGACCCGGATCGTATGCTGCTCGCACAGCTTCCATGGCCGGACTCTCGGCATGCTGTCGGCCACCGACAAAGAGGCCTACCGTGAAGGCTTCGGGCCCCGGGTTCAGGGTTTCAGCCATGTCGCGTTCGGCAATCTGAACGAGATGCGCGCCGCAATGGACGACGATGTCGCCGCCATTATGGTCGAACCTGTTCAGGGTGAGGGCGGAGTCAACGCCGCCTCGCTCGACTATTTGCGGGCCCTGCGGGAGATCGCGGATGAGTTCGGCGTCCTTCTGATCTTCGACGAAGTTCAGTGCGGCGCCGGTCGGACCGGTAAACTCTGGGCCTATGAGTGGTCCGGAATCGCACCGGACATTCTGGCGTCGGCCAAGGGGCTGGGCGGCGGATTCCCGGTGGGCGCCGTGCTCGCCAGCGAGAAAGCCGCGTCTGGCATGAAGCCGGGCCTGCATGGCTCTACCTTCGGCGGCAACCCGCTGGCGATGGCCGCTGCGAACGCGGTGCTGGACGTGCTTCTGGAGCCCGGATTCCTGGAGCGCGTCGATCAAGTCGCACGCTATATGTGGAACCAGCTTCTGCCTTTGGTGGCACGGCACCCGAACGTGATCGAAGACGTGCGCGGCGCCGGGTTGTTGCTCGGCCTGAAGCTGCGGTCTCCGAACGGCGAAATGATGACCCGCCTGCGGGATGAGCACAAACTGCTGACCGTGGTCGCATCGGAGAATGTTCTCCGTCTTCTGCCGCCGTTAACCATCGACAAGACCCATGTGGACGAAGCAGTTGCCGCGATCGACTCGGCGGCTGCGGGCGTGGCGCGCCATGCCGCTTGATCAGCCTCCCTCCAAACCGAATGTGAAGAAGGGGCCTGCCGGACCCATGGCTGTCAGTCACTTTTTAGACCTGCACGAGGTCGAGCCGGATCAGCTCCGCTTGATGATCGAGCAGGCCAAAGCCTTCAAGAACGGTGACGGGCTGGCCTCCAAACCGCTCGACGGTCGTATTCTGGCGATGATTTTCGAGAAACCGTCTACCCGCACCCGGGTCTCCTTTGAAGCCGGAATGAAGCGTCTCGGCGGCGGGGTCATCATGCTCA
>CALAHL010000487.1 GCA_937891725.1 uncultured Rhodospirillaceae bacterium
TGATCCAAGATTAAAAATTAATAGAATAGCTAAAGACCTGCCGCTATACGAACTTGACCAGGCCCTCCAGGCTTTGCCGGATCATCTGACGACCACGCCACAGCACCAGTTCCTTCCAGGTGTCGCTGTCGGGATGGTAGTGCTTCCGGATGGCGGATTTGATTTCGACGGTTTTCGGATCTGCCCAGTCCACGGTGCCGCCGGTCAGTTCGGCCTGATGGTGCAGCCAGTGGTCGGCGCGCAGCACGCGGGTTCCGTTGTCCGGCTGGTAGGTGCCGAATTCCAGTGCCACGTAGGTGTAATTGTCACCCAGGCGTGGCCCCCAGATTTCCCGTTGGGTGCCGTGCAGCGGGATCGACGACGAGGTGCCCTCGGACGGCAGGCCGACCGTGTCGCCGTACATCTCCAGCACGCGGTCGAAGCCCTTGGTGCCCCGCTTATGACCGCAGATCGGCTCCCCGTGTCCATGCGGTCCGAGACCGGTGTGCACGTCCAGGATGGTGACCAGACGGCGCTCCGCCAGCTCATACCGCTCGATGATCGTCTCGAGCGTCTGACGTGCCCAGGTCGGCCCGAAGCCGCCGAAGAAGATGGAATGGGCGTGTGCGTACTGTCCGGCCTTGCGGGCGGCCTGATAGATTTTCTCGCCATGCTCGGCGCGGAAGGTCTGGATTTGGGCATCGGCGGCGGCGATCGTCTCCGGCTTCAGATCCGCCGGCACGAAACAGTCGACCAGGGCGTCGTGCCCCGTATTCTCCGGCAGTGGCTCGTTGAAGTTGATGCCATTGCGGTTCAGATCGCAGCCTTCTTCGGTGACCCGTCGCAGCCAGGCAAAGCCGTGCGGGTTCAGGGCGTGGATGAGCAGGATCGCGGTGTCTCGCGGCAGGCCGGACGGACCGCCGGACAGCAGCCAGTCGTTCTGGATGCCGGACCCGCAGAACCCTTCCACGCCGTGGGTCGCGGAGACCACGACCAGGACGCGCCCGGCATCGGATGGACCGAACCAGGCGGTGTCGCAGGCAAGCGGTTCACCCTTCGGGCCGGGGTTGGGGTTGTTGTGGGCTTCAAGGCTTCCGCCCGCCGCTTTGGCACTGTCAAGAAACAGACGGCGGCATGCGGCGTAGTCGGGCCCGAAGGCTTTGGGGATCGCGTCTAAAATGTTCATGGGTGTCCGCTATCACCGTGCTATGGGATCGACAAGGATTCCTTTGTGCGAAGCCCAATACTCCACGGCGTTGTGAATTTCCCCCACGGAAACATCGATGGTTTCCGGCCTTTCGCGGGACCTTTCCTTGACGACAGTAGGGCGTGAGCGCGACCGGCGTCGGAACGGCATCGCGAGCCGCTTCCAAATGATCGGAATTCCCTCTAGCCTTATTGTATACAAAGCCTTTCTGCCGATACAGGAGGATCGACCTATGCCAGATCTTGGATTGTTCATGATGCCGCTGCATCCGCCGGCGCGAAAGTTCGGTGATGTTCTGGCCTACGATCGGGATCTGGTGAAGCTCGCGGACAAGCTGGGATATGCCGAGGCCTGGATGGGGGAGCACTATACCTCCACGGCCGAGCCGGTGACCTCTCCGCTGCTGTTCAACGCCTCGCTGATCGCCGAGACCACCCGGATCAAGTTCGGCACCGGTGTGGTCTCCCTGCCGCAGCAACACCCGGTGGTGGTGGCGAGCCATGTTGCCTTGTTCGATCATCTGTCCCAGGGACGGTGTCTGTTCGGGATCGGCGCCGGCGGTCTGTCGAGCGATTGGGAGATTTTCGACAATCTCGACGGCAAGAACCGCACGATGAAGATGGTCGAGGCGATTGAGGTCATCCAGAAAGTCTGGCGGGACGAACCACCGTGGAGCCATGAGGGCACCTATTTCAACGTCTCGCTCACCGACCGGGTGTTCCCCGAAATCGGCATCGGTCGGTTCCTCAAGCCCTATCAGGACCCGCATCCGCCGATCGCGGTCTCCCTTCGCAGCGCCAACTCGATGACGGCGAAATTCGCGGGCATGCGGGGCTGGATCCCGATGTCCGGAAACTTCGTCCCGGCGGCCGATATCGCGACCCACTGGCCGACCTATGCGGCGGGGGCGGAGAAAGCCGGACTGCGGCCGGACCCGTCGGTCTGGCGGGTCGGTAGATCTGTGTTGATCACC
>CALAHL010000488.1 GCA_937891725.1 uncultured Rhodospirillaceae bacterium
AGGAAAATGTCTCAAACCGGAGGACGCTCGCATGGCTGAAAACACCAAGCCCAGGACCCCCGTCAAACGACGGGACTTTTTGGCGGGCGTAGGTGCCGCAGCGCTGCTGTCTGCGTTCCCCTTGCCGCAGAAGTCCGCAGTGGCTGCGACCTCGCGAGAGCGTGCGCCGGACGGAGCGGCGATCGCGCGCCTCGGCATCTATCCGCCGATCGGCATTTCCCGGGTCGGCGGCAGCAAAAAGTGGTTCTTCGCGCCCGAGGTGCCTGGCGTTCTGTCTGATACCGAAGGCGATTACAAGGATGGGACTCAGAAGATCAAGAAGCAGGTCCAGCGGTTTCGGATTTATGCCTTCGACGACCGGGGCCGGGTCATCCAGGAAGTCACCGCCGCCGACGCTACGATCGAATGGCGGGTCCATGTCGCCAACACCAAGGCGGCCTGGTACGGCTTCAACAACCCGCTGGACAATGGGGACGTTGCGCCCGGCCTTCCCGGGCAGCGCCGGAACCAGTATTTCGTCACCGATTCGGAGCGGGAGACCATGCTGGTGATCGATGGCGGCGAGACGAAGATCACCGGCGCGGACACCAATCGGGACGGGCAGGACCCCTCATATGCCATGGCCGGCCGCTTCTGGAACGTGATGGATGTCGGTCTGGGACAGCTGCGCACCGACGAGCAGGGGCGTCTTCTTGTGTTCCCGCCGGACGGCAAATCGGACAGCCCGACCAATGCGGCGATCACCAGTTTCGCCGACAACGACGGATGGCACGACGACTGGTGCGACGGGCCGGTCGAGGCATCGGTCACCTTGCGCGACGGCACAAAGCTGGAGGCGGACCACGCTTGGATTGCAAGTGTGGGACCGAACTTCGCACCCGAAATCCCGCCGGTCTCCACGCTCTTCGACGTGATCCACAATCTGAACGTGGCACAAGGATGGGTTCCGACGACCGACGGTCCGGTGTCGTTCCGTGCGCAGGTCTACCCGACCTTTCGGCGGTTGGCGCTGATGGAATGGATCTCGGCGGAAGCCAATCTGCGCCAGGGCTGGCTGGATATCGGGGACTTCTCCGACCCGGCCTATATCGCGAAACTCCGCGACAGCAGCCTGGGAAACCGCGCCTTCCGCCAGTCGGTCTTCGAGAAATTCAGGGATCCGTACAACGATGCCCCCGACGCCTACATCACCGAGCGGCTGAAGATGCCGATGATGCTGGGCGACGGGGTGAATTACGACGGCAGCCCGCTGCAATGGTTCCGATTTCCGTTGAAGCAATACGACGACCTTCGGCAATGGGCCGAAGGCAACTTCACCGATGATTTCGAGGACCCCGGCGCCGATGTGGTCAAGGCCCTGGACGATCTCGATCTGGCCCGGCGGCCGGATGCCCTGACCGAAGCGGCGCTGGAGCCGTGTTCCGGTGGAGCCTTCCATCCGGGTGTCGAGCTGACCTACTACCTGCGGATCAAGGAGATGTACGCCCGCAACACCGACCCGAAGGCCGAGCCGTTCCGGCTGGCCTTGGGCAAGCGGGAGAAGCTGGTTCAGAACATCGGCTTCCTTCTGACCGAGCAGACCGCCTTCAACGGCAATCCCGACCTCGGCACACCGCCTCCGATCGGACCGCAAGGGCCGGGCGATCTGACCCGCTGGATGGGCCTGCCCTGGCAGTGCGACGCATTCAGCTGTCAGCATGTTCTGATGCAGGAGGATTTTCCGACCGCGTTCTGGTGGCCGGCCCTGTTGCCGATCGACGTGCTTCCGGAGAAATTTTACCGGGAGCTGATGAATGAAAAGCTCTCGCCGGCCGAGCGGGTCAAGTTCTTCGAGAGCCGGGAAGCGTGGTCCCGCTCGGTGGCCGGCATCGGCTATCACGCCAATGCAAGCTACTGGGACGGCATCACCAACATGATCGCCCTGTGGGAGCGCATGGGATTCGTCGTGAAACGGCGCGGGCCGACCGATCCCAACAAGCCGGCGTCGATCCCGGACGAGATGTTCGTCGAGGTCGGCCGCGACAACATGGAGTTCCGGTTCCACTGGAGACCGTCCATGGGTGATTTGCCGAATTGACCTCGCGGAACGTTTACGGGATGCCCATCCTGGATGTCGCGGTGATCGGGGGAGGGCTCGCCGGTGCCGCCGCGTGTCTGGCTCTCGGTCAGGCCGGACGGGGTCAGGAAACGGCCTGGTTCGGCCCTGACCAAGATCCAGGTGACCGCATCGGGGAAAGTCTGCCGTCGACCGCCCGGCCGCTCCTCGACCGGCTGGGCCTGTCGGATTGTGTGGAGGCCGGCCATCGGCCCGCCAATGCCACCTTCACCGCCTGGGGGCGGGACGCGTTGGTGGAGCGGAACGCGATCGTGCAGTTGAGGGGGCCCGGCTGGGTGCTCGACCGTCCCGGATTCGAGCGGGATGTGATCGCTCGGGCGGAGGTTCTCATTGAACGCCATCGCGTCCCGATCCTGAAGGCAACCGTCGAGGACGGTCTTTGGGTCCTCACACCGGAACACGGGCCGATCCTGCGGGCCCGAGCGCTCGTCGACGCGACCGGTCGGGCGGCCACATTCGCACGCGGGCTCGGCGCCTTCCGGCGTGACGACCGGATGTCGGTGGCCTATGCCTTTCCGCCGCACCGGGACCCGGAGGTGGATCCCACACCGGCCACCCTGATCGAGGCGGTGGCGGACGGATGGTGGTACGCGGCGCTGTTGCCGGACCAGCGCCTCTCGCTGGCCTATTTCAGCGACCCGGATCTGATGCCGCGCGGGCTGTCTCGGGACCTGGGGGCCTGGCGGGACCTGGTTGGCGGAAGCCGCCATGTCGCGCGGTGGATCGAAGATGCAGGGTTCGCACTCGAGATCCCGCCGCACGTCGGAAGTGCGGGCACCACCTGGCTCGATCCTCCGGCGGGCGTACATCTCGGTGCGGCGTGGATGGCGATCGGAGATGCGGCGGCCGCGTTCGACCCGCTGTCCTCCCACGGCATGACGACCGCCCTCTGGTCCGGCGTTCGGGTCGCAGAGACGGTCATGCCATGGCTGGCCAAGGGTGAGATAGCGGCGCTTCTGGCCTATGCGGCGACCGTCAAACGCGGCGTCGAGACATTCCGCACCGAGCGCGCCGCCTTGTATGGCCGAGAGCAGCGGTTTGCCGACCGACCGTTCTGGGAACGGCGGACAGGCGGCCCGGGCGGCCCTGATGCCAGCGCGCCCGAAACGGAGTACAATCGTGCGAAACCGCTCGAAACGTGATCGTTGTCTCCGATATGCCATTCAGTGGAACACCCGATAAAGTGACCGAAGTCGTCCCGAGGCTCGAAGCGGAATGCGTCGTTCTATTGGAGGCTTGGCAATCAAAGGCCACCGAGAAGCACGGCCTAGTGTTGAAGACTGACATCGATCCGCTTGAGTTGCCGGCCTTTGTCCTACCCTCGACCTTCATCTACCAGCGGGAACCGGGACCGGACCGGGTGCGCTTCAAATGCCGACTGGCGGGAACCTCCCTGGTCGAGGCCTTCGGCATGGAGCCGACCCGACATTATCTCGACGAGATGATGGACCCGGCATTCTACCCCGTGCGGTCCCGATTCTTCGAGCTTGCCGCCACGCGCGGATGCCCGATCTATTACCGGGGCACCTTGGCGCTAAAGGAACGCGATTTCATCGCCTTTTCCCGAATTCTTCTTCCGGTCCGGCTGAAATCGACCGATCCCACGACCGAAATGCTGGTCGGTGCGATGGTCTTTCTGGCTCCAGGCAGTGTTTCTGAAGCCGACCTGCAGCAGGCCAAAGCCAATGATGGGGTGATCTGCGCCTTCACGCTGGACGACGGGGCCTGGACGCGGATCTAGCGTGCTCCGGCCGATCTGCGGGTGGGATCCTGTCCTAGGCGACCTTCCGAGGTGCCCGATACGGGTCGACCGGCTTCCTGAGGGCGACAGGGTGCAGGGCGTCCAGGAGATTCTTGAGCGACACCGGTTTCAGGATCAGGCCGGCCCATTCGAAATCAATATGATCGAGGGTCTTGAGCGAGGTCACATCCGCCGTCCAGGCGAAGCACGGGACCGGCTGAGCGCCCGGCCGCCCGGACAGTGCGATGGCGGCTTCGACTCCGCTCATATCGCTCATCTGAAGGTCCATGAGGATCGCGTCGACGTCGTTGTCTGCCACCCAGTCGACCGCTTCCCGGCCGCCTCGAGCGGTCTCGACCTGACAACCTAGCTCTTTCAGCATCGTTTCGGCGATCATCAGATTGGTCTCCACATCGTCGACGATCAGGATCCTGAGGCCGAGAGTCGGTTTCACCGGGTCCGGCGCCGGGGCCGAACCGCTGTCGAACCGACGAACCTGTTCGGTCATGTCTTCGAGGAAGAAGGTGGCGGTGAAGACGCTCCCTTCGCCCAGGACGCTGCTGGCGACCAGATCGCCCCCCATTTGCCGGGCGATGGAACGGGAGATCGCCAGGCCGAGCCCGGTGCCGCCGTATTGGCGGGAGATCGAACCCCGGGACTGTACGAACGGCTCGAAGATCGCGTCGAGACGCGCGTCGTCGATTCCGATCCCGGTATCCCGCACCGTCGTGCGGATCAGCAGACGGTCCGGTGCGGACTTTTCCGCCTCGACCCTAAGATCCACCGACCCGCCAGAGGAGAACTTGATCGCGTTGTCGAGCAGGTTCGAGACCACCTGCCGCAGGCGCACGGCGTCGCCCCGCGCCGCGAGATCGCCGGTTGGGATCGAGGTCGACAGCCGGACCCCCGAACTGGCGGCTTTCATTTCGAACGAGGACACCAAACTCTCAAAGGCCTTGGAGATGTAGAAGGTGTCCTGGTTCAGGACCAGATGCTCGGAATCGATCTTCGCGAAGTCCAGCACGTCGTTGATCAGGGCCAGCAAAGTGTGCCCGGACTCGCCGATATTCCGCGCATAGGATTCGACTTTGCACTGGGACAGATCGGTCATGATGCCGGAGCCCAGGAGATCGGCGAAGCCGATCACCGCGTTCAGCGGGGTCCGAAGCTCATGGCTCATGGCCGCGAGAAACTGGGACTTTGCCCGATTGGCCTCTTCGGCGGCCTCCATGGCCTCGACCGCCTTCTTCCGGGCTTCCGCCAGATCGGCGGTGCGGCGATGGACCTCGGCACGCATGATGAGCGCGAACAGCAGCAGAGCCGCGCCCGCGCCCAGGAGTCCAATCACTCCGTAGATCAGCCATGTCTGATGCTGCGAGACCCGCTGAAGCAAGAGGGCCTTCGGGTCGATCACCAGGTTGGCGAGGCGTTCGGGATGGTCGATCAGCCCGAGATTCGCCAGATGGGTGCCCATCCGCGCCCAGCGCTCTTCGCTGGTGTTGCCGAGGGCGACATCAGGAAAGCCGATAAGGTCTTCGACAATCCGGTACTGCCATCTGTTGAAGAGCTGGTCGTCCTCAATGCCATTGACCCGGGAATACCGGTCCAGGATGACCGCGATCGTCTCCTCGGGATGACTGAGCGCGTATTCCCATCCCTCCATGGACGCCTTCACAAACCGGCTGACT
>CALAHL010000489.1 GCA_937891725.1 uncultured Rhodospirillaceae bacterium
CACCGAGCACGCCTTGGCCGACCGCTATCACACCCATTGCGACCCGCGTCTGAATGCGTCTCAGTCGCTCGAACTGGCCTTCCTGGTCGCCGAGATGCTGCAGAAGCGTCGACGCACGCCGGCGGTCGAGTTGCGTGAGGCTTCCTGAAGACTGGACGTTTGATCCGGGGCCGAACACCGGCTCTTCGTGCGATTTGCGCAGTATCCCTGTGCGGATTGATGGATTGGCAGTCGGTCGGGGCGCGGGCTAGGCTTTCGTCTGGCTGTGATCGCGGTGGAAATGGTGCGACATGAGCGCGATGGAACAAGAACTTGGCGATGATGTGACGCTTGCGGTCGGTGCCGAAACTGGCATCGGACAGCCGGCGAGGGACGTGACCTGGCCGTCGACCGTCAATCACCCTTCGCCGGAGGATTTGCCGGCCTATGTCGACAAATACTTCACCCGCACCAAGGACTGCATCGGCCAGTTTGGCGACAAGCGCGTCACCTATGCCATTTTTATGCGGCGCCCTGTGACCTGCGCGCCGCGTCTGGCGATCGAGTGGCTGACCCAGATAGCGAAGGCTCGGGGCGTCACCTTCGATGTGAAGCTGAATTTCAAGGAAGGCGCCTGGGTCGGTGCCGGTGAGCCGATGATGACGATCTCCGGATCGTTCTATCATCTGGTCGATCTGGAAACGCTGTATCTCCAGAAGCTGGGAGCCGCCTGCGTTGCGGCCTACAACGCCTACACGATGTGCGTGGAATTGCCGAACACGGCGTTTCTGGCGATGGACGCACGGCATTGCGCGGGAACCGAGATGGCCGAGATCATGGCCTATGGCGCCAGCGTCGGCTCGGAGAAGGCGAAGAAGAAGGTCGGCGCCAAGGGCTTCATCGGCAATGCGTCGGACGCCACCGCCCACTATTTCGGCCAGAACCGGGGATACGGCACCATGCCGCATGCCCTGATCGGCTATGCCGGCTCGACCGTGCGGGCAGCCGAGATGTTCCACGAAACCCACCCGTCCGAGAATCTGACCGTGCTGGTCGATTATTTCGGCAAGGAGATCACCGACAGCATCGCCGTGTGCGCAAGGTTCCCGGATCTCGCGGCGGCGGGCAAACTGTCGATGCGGCTCGATACCCATGGCGGGCGGTTCATCGAAGGCTTGGATACCGCGGGCGCCTATCGGGTGCTGGACCGGAACGCGCCGGAGGCCATTCGCGGCTACCGGTCGGAGCAGGAGTTGCGCTCCCTGATCGGCACCGGGGTTTCGGCGGCTGCGATCTGGCATCTGCGGGAGCGTCTGGACGCGGCCGGCTATCCGAAAGTCCGGATCGTCGCGTCCTCCGGGTTCGGGCCTGAGAAGTGCCGGGTGATGGCTTTGGCGAAGGCGCCGGTGGACGTTATCGGTACCGGCTCCTATTTACCTGATAAATGGAGCGAGACCTACGCCACTGCCGACATTGTCGACTATGATGGCGAGGCTCGGGTCAAGGTTGGCCGCGAATTCCTGTTGGTCGGTCGAGGCGGTGAAACGCTCTCGGATATCTAAGGAATTGGCGGACGGGTTTGTTCCGGGAAACTGACGTATGGGGGTTCGATGAGAGATCAGCAGGGACGCAAGAATACGGTCCTGATTGTTTTGCATCAGAAGTTGTCGACACCTGGACGGGTCGGGGAATTGCTGGAGCGCCGCGGTTATGTGCTGGAACGCCGTTTCCCCTGCCTCGGTTGCGACCTGCCTCTGAATATTGCGGATTACGCAGGTGTCGTTGTCTTCGGCGGCCCAATGAGCGCCAATGACGAGACCTGTTTCGACGGCATCCGGCGCGAGATCAGCCATGTTGAAACCGTCCTGAAGGCCGAGGTTCCTTATTTCGGCATCTGCCTGGGCGGCCAGATTCTGGCCCGCGCGTTGGGCGGTGTCGTCGCTCCCCATCCAGAGCAGCACATGGAAGTGGGCTTCACCAAGGTGACCCCGACCGAGGCGGCGGGCGATCTGTTCGACCACTCGCAGTTTTTTTTCCAGTTCCACCGGGAAGGCTTCGAGACGCCGGCCTGTTGTGAGCTGCTGGCCGAGGGAACGAACTCGTTTCCGCAACAGGCCTTCCGCTATGGCGAGAAGTCCTACGGCATCCAGTTCCACCCCGAGATCACGCTTGAGAT
>CALAHL010000490.1 GCA_937891725.1 uncultured Rhodospirillaceae bacterium
CTTTTCAGGCGCCAACCCCCCGTATCCCCGCTGGGAGCAGTCCTGGTTTCCCGGATTGGACGGGGCGGCGGCCTATTCCATGGTCCGAAAACACCGGCCCCGGCGGATTCTGGAGATCGGTTCGGGACATTCGACCCGGTTCCTGGCCCGCGCGATCCTGGACGGCGGACTGGACACGGACCTGATCTGCATCGACCCGGCACCTCGGGCTTCGATCGCGGCTCTGAACGTGCAGTTTTTCAGCAGGACCCTGCAGGAAACCGAGCTCTCGGCACTACCGGAACTGGCGCCGGGCGATGTGCTGTTCATCGACTCCAGCCACCTTGCCCTGCCGGGCTCGGATGTGGATCTGATCTTCAGCCGGCTGCTGCCGCGCCTGCCGGCTGGGGTGTTCGTGCACATCCACGACGTCCTGCTGCCGGACGGCTATCCCGAGGCATGGCGCTGGCGGGTTTACGGGGAGCATCTGCCGGTCGCGTCCTGGCTCGGGTCCGGTGGGCTGCGGGTGGTGTTTTCGAGCGCCTGGGTGCGCTCAAGGATGGCGGATACGCTGCCGCCGGTGGTGGCCGCGATCCCCAGACCCTCGGATGCGGTCGAGACCAGTCTCTGGACCGTGAAGATTGCGCCCGCGATCACGGAGAACTGAGGCGATGTGTAGGCCCGCGCGGATTAGAGTGCGGTTGTGAGCAAGGACCCCCCCGTTGCCGTCGCCGCTGAGGTGCCCCCGGAGTTGCCGATCGCGGAGATTCCGTCGATCGCGCCGTTGGAGGGGGTGCGTTTGCCGCCGCGGGTCCAGGACGCGCTCAAACAGCAGCGGCGCTCGAGCGAAATCCTGATCGGATGGGTTCAGCTCGCGGTGGTGGCAGCGTTCGGCACCCTGTACTGGCTGTCACCCAAGACCTTTCCCGCCGAAGCCGATTTCGTCCCGATTCCCTGGGTTCTGGGCGCCTATGCGGCGTTTACCATCCTGCGCCTGGCGCTGGCCTATCGGATCGAGCTGCCGAATTGGCTGCTGGCCCTGTCGGTGATCGTCGACATGGCACTGCTGATGGGCACGATCTGGAGCTTCCATCAGCAGTACATGCAGCCGGCCGCCTTCTACCTGAAGGCACCGACCCTGCTCTACGTGTTCATTTTCATCGCCCTGCGGACCCTGCGGTTCGAGCCGGTCTTCGTCGCCCTGTCCGGCTGCGTCGCGGCGTTGGGATGGATCGGCATGGTGGTCTACGCCATCCATTTCGACCCCGACGCGGCCCCGGTCACCCGCGATTACGTGTACTACCTGACCTCGAACGCGATCCTGATCGGAGCCGAGTTCGACAAGGTGATCTCGATTCTGATGGTCACGGGCATTCTGGTCTGGGCGATCGTGCGGGCGCGACGGCTGCTGGTGCGCTCGGTCACCGACCAGCTGGCGACCCAGGAGCTGTCGCGGTTCATGGACCGGGATGTGGCCGCGCGGATTGCCGATATGCGCAGCGACATGGCGATCGGACATGGCGAGATCCGGGACGCCGCCGTCGTGCAGGTGGACATTCGTGGCTTCTCGGCGCTGTCGAACCGGATCGAGCCGCATGAGGTTCTGACGATCCTGTCGGAATATCAGGCGCTGGTGGTGCCGATCCTGCGGCGGCATGGCGGCAGCATCGACAAGTTCCTGGGCGACGGCATCCTGGCCAGCTTCGGGGCGACCAATCCCAGTGTCACGGCGGCGGCAGACGCGGTGCGGGCGGTCGAAGCGGTGGCTGTGGCGCTGTCGCAATGGCAGGCGGCGCGTGCCGAAACCGGCGCTTCCGCACCCGGTTTCGGCTTGGCGGCGGCGTCCGGGCGGGTGGTGTTCGGGGCGGTGGGAGATGCCGACCGGCGCGAGATCACCGTGATCGGGCGCGCGGTGAACCTCTCGGCCCGGCTGGAAAAGCACACCAAGGTCGAACAGGTCAAAGCGCTCTGCGATCACGAGACCTACGGACGGGCGATATCTCAGGGCTACAAGGCGCGCAGCCCGCATCGAATCCTCTGGTCCCGCCCGATCGAAGGAGTCGACGCCCCGATGGATCTGGTGATCCTGGCGCCGTGAGGAGTCAGTCTTCGAAGACCATCGAGTCCGGCTCGGCGCCCAGCGCTTCGAGATCCTCGGAGACACTCTCAACCATCTTGGGCGGGCCGCAGACGTAGAAGTCCTGGCTGAAATCCGTCACATGTCTGCTGAGGAAGTCGCGGTCGACCAGACCACGGGCCAGGGCGCTGTCCGGCTGATCGGTCACGGTGAACAGACAGTCCAGACCGTCCATCGCCTCGAACTCGTCGCGCAGGATGATGTCGCGCTCGGTCTTGTTGGAAAAGATCAGCCGGTTGCCGGCGAGGCGGCCCTTCGCCTGCAGATCCCGCAGGATGGCGATGAACGGCGTGATCCCGGCCCCACCCGCGATGAAGACCCCCGGTCCCTTGTACTTGATTGCACCCCAAGGTTCATCGATCAGCAGCCGGTCGCCTGCGGTCAGGTTCCCGATCTGTCGGGTTACCCCGTCATGGTCGTTATAGACCTTGATCACGAATTGGAGATGATCGGCGTCCGCCAGAGCCGCGAAGGTGAACGGTCGGGTCTCCTCGCGCCATCCGTCCTTGTCCAAACTGACATCGGTCGCCTGGCCCGGCTCGAACCGATAGCCGTCCGGCTTCTCGGTTGTCAGCTTGACCACATCATGGGTTACGCGCTCGACGCTCTTGATAGCGATAGGGGTAGGCATATGAGCTTAATCCTCTCTTCGGTTCCGCTTTTCACCTAAGCGGGTTCGAAGAGATGACAAGGCATGAGTCGCCTGTGGCGTGTGTGAAACACGGCGCAAAAGGTTCGCATTGCTGGAAGGAAAGTGGCTGGGGCACCTGGATTCGAACCAGGGATGCCGATACCAAAAACCGGTGCCTTACCGCTTGGCTATGCCCCAACACGTCACAGGACATAGCCAAATCACTCGACGCGGGCAAGCCCCTCCCTGCGCGGGAGAAAGGTTGAGGGTTCTATCGCGCCCGGTCCTTCGGTAAACTCGCCGAGTCGCGGACCCGAGCCGCGCACCCGAGTCGCGGGCCCGGGTCGCGGCGGTGTCGGGCCGGAACGGGAGCGAGCCATGGTGAGATCATCGGGTGGCGGCAAGGCAAGCCTGCCGTGGAGCGTCAAAGGCGTGACCCATACGGCGCGTGACATCGCCAAGGATCAGGCCGGCGAGGCCGGTGCCACGATGGGGCACTGGCTGAGCGGCGTGGTCCGCCGGGTCGGTGCAGCCGAGGCGTCGGGCAAAGCGCTGGTGCCGACCTCGACACCACCCGTGTCCCCAACCGCGTCCAAGGACGTTACCCGTAGCGAAAGCGACAGACCGGTCGCGGCCGAGCCGATCGATGAAAGCGAACTGGTCGCAATGGTCTCCGAACGGATCCTCGCGACCGAGGAGCGCCTGGTCGGACTGCTCGGCAATCTTGAGGACATCATCGTCTCGCTCGGTGATCGTCTCGAGCGGCTGGAGAGCCGGGTCGAGACGGAATCCGCACCGCCACGGGAACTTGGCCACGATCCGATTGCCGACGGGACCGACGCGGCTGATGAGGCGGAGTCTCACACCCGGTTGAACTGACGGCTTTCGGTCAGTCCGAAAACACCGGACAGGAACATCACCGAAGACCACCACCCGATACCACCAAATGTATGGCCTTTACCGGATCGCGTACCAACTTGTAGAGCGGACCTACTGCGGCAGGAAAGTCCCGCAAATAACTTGTTTTTCTGCCAAATCCTCGTATATTGCTCAAATTGTGGATAACTTGGTCGGACCCCTGAGTCTGACGTGGGTATGCCCAAGATCCACAAGTCTGTATGTGCAGTAACGACACAAGGTAGCCAAGTTAGCATGGCCGGAAACTCACCGTGGAGCGTTAAGGGCATATCGCCCGAGGAACGCGAGCTTGCCAAGCTGGCAGCGCGGCGGGCCGGTGTGCCGATTGGCCGGTGGCTGTCGGAGCAGATCCGGTCTGCCGCGAACGGCGACGCCAGGCCGGCTGCCCGGGCTCCGACCCAGACCGTCGATCCTGTGTCCCCTCCGGCGGACCCCGGCGCTCACGTGGCATCGGCCGCGGCGGATGGGCGGGAACGCCGATTTGGTTTCGGCGGCTTTGCCCAGCCAACCGGCGAGCCGCCGGTGCCGTGGCGGGCTCCAACGCGGCCGGCTGCCGCCCCTGCGGCGCCGTCCCATCCGTCCCGGGAGGCGATGGACGCGTCCGGTTCCGGCCTTCCCCATCCGGCCGCTCGTGCCGCCCCCGAGATTGATCCGGCCCGGGTCTCCAAGCTTGAGCGCGATGTGCGTCACCTGCGGGAGCTCGAGGGCCGGGTCGAGGCCCTGCAGGGCGTGGAACGCCGTCTGGGCGGGCTGTCCCAGCGACTGCAGCAATTGGCCGAGCGCGTGGACGACGTGGAAGTGCGGCTGTCGGCCCGGCCGGAGCCGCGGCGGGACGCCGATATCGATCGTCCGGCCCCGAAACCTGTAATCCCCAAAGAGCTGCTGGACCGTGTGTCCGGTATCGAAGGGGACGTCAAAGAGTTGATGGCCCGCCCGGCCGGTGGGGACGGGCAGCCGGTCGCACCGGTGACGGCGCCGATCGAACGCGCGGTCATGCGGTTGTCGGAACGGCTTCAGAGGGTTGAGGAATCAACCCTGACCGAGGAGCGCCCCCGGCGGTCTCTGCTGGCCCGGCTGTTCCGGCGCCGGCGCTAGACCGGTAGCGCTACCGCGCGATCCGGCTTTCCATTTTGGCGCTACTCCTATAAAGTTCCGTTACTTAGTAAGTCTGATACGTGCGCGCCTCGCAGGTGCGCCAGCCCGAGGAACAGCGATTGGCCCGATCCGGCGGAGCGTGGAGCGTCAAGGGAATCGATCAGGCGACCCGCGACATCGCGAAGCGGGCCGCGCAGGCCTCCGGTTTGACCATCGGTGAGTGGATCGATCGTGCGATCCTGCAGGATGCCCGCAGCAAAGGCCTGTCGATCGCACCTGACCCGACGACGGCTCAGTCGGACCGGGCCGGATCGGGCGCAGGATCCAGCGGACGTGTCGGTGGGGTCTCGCCGGAGGTTATGGCGGAGCTGCATCGGCGGTTGGATGCCTCCG
>CALAHL010000491.1 GCA_937891725.1 uncultured Rhodospirillaceae bacterium
AGCAGTTTCTTCAGATTCTGTGATCTTGCGGCGTCCATGGTGCCTAAAGTGACAGATCTTCAAAGAGACATCCACGGTTTTCTTTGATGAGGATGCATTTTAAGCGTTATGGACGCTCCAAAATCACAATTTCCAAAGAACCGAGGGGTTAGCCCCAAGTGGAGGACGATCTGAAGACGCTGGGTCGAGAGACGACTACGGCTTGCGGTGGTTGCCGAAGGTCGCAGCGGTTTACCTCCCGGCGTGCCGTCGGGACCAGGCCTTGGTCCTTCGGACAGGAGTTTGACCGAGGCTGATGTCCCGAAGGGCTAATCTGCCAACCTATAGGTTGGCAACTACGCTCGGTTTGCCAAGCCACGGTATGGCGAAAGCTCCGGAAGGCCGGAGCCAGCCGGTGCCGTGCTCACTTGTTGCCGTCGATCCATTTCGACATCAGCCCCTTGTCGCGGAAGCATTCGTCCGGGACGGCGCGGCGCTTGATCCGGGCGAGTTTCTCCGCGAAAGCCACCTGCTTCGAGGTCGGCAGCCGGTCCATGTCAGAGACCGGCTTCAGCCGGGCCTGCGCATCGATCCAGGCGCTCAAGGACCGCCGGTCCTGCTGAACTTCCCACGGCAGGAGGGTCTGGTTGCGCAGGGCGAGCGAGCGCGCATAAGCGATCTGCTTGGGTGTCGCGGGCAGGGCATGCGTGGTGCTTTCCATCGGGAAACTCCCTTGCTGGCTTGACTCTCAATATAGAACATAACAGGAACAAAATCAAGCCAAGCAACCGGAATGCCTCGGTTCGAGAGGAAGAGGGGGACCGGGGAAGATCAGGCCTGAGGGTGCCCGAGAGAGGGTGTCCGGGGCTGATCCTGTCCCTCATTCCGGAGTTTCCCGATGACCTATCTCGCGCCTGTTGCGCCTACCGTTCCCGTTCCATCTTGCGATCCCGCGCCCGCGATCCTCGCCGTGGCCGAGGCGCTGCAGCCCGATCTCGCCCAAGGCTTCCAGATCGACGCGCTGCGTCTGCGGCTTGAGATGGAGCGCGCCTTTGGCGGCTCCGATGCCGATGGCGCCTGGGACTGGAAGCTTGCCTATGAGGCGGGCGAGGTGGCGCTGGTCCTCTTCCTGCGGAAATTCGGCCGTGCGCTGCTCGCCCGGGCGGGCTCGCCTGCCGCGCTGCTGCCGATCCTTGCCAAGGTGGCGGGCCTCTTGCCCACGCATACCCGGCGCTCGGAGGAGATGGAGCGGTTCCAGCAATTCTCGACGCCGCTGCCCATGGGTATTTCGGCCTTGGCGGCGGCGCAGATCTCGTCGCTTGACCTGGTCCTCGAGCCGTCGGCCGGAACCGGGCTTCTGGCAATTCTTGCCCAGATTGCGGGCAGCGGCCTCGCTCTGAACGAGTTGGCCGACACCCGCGCCGACCTTCTGCGCCTCCTCTTTCCGGGGCGTCCCGTCACCAGTTTCGACGCCGCGCAGATCGATGATCATCTGGACGCGGGCGTCCGCCCGAGCGTCGTCCTGATGAACCCGCCCTTCTCGGCCGTGGCCAATGTCGATGGTCGGACGACCGAGGCGACAGCGCGCCATCTGCGCTCGGCGCTTGCCCGGCTGGCCCCCGGTGGTCGGCTGGTCGCTATCACAGGGGCCGGTTTCGCGCCGGATGCGCCTGCTTGGGCTGAGACATTCGGCCGCCTGACCGAGAGTGCCCATCTGGTGTTCACCGGCGCTGTGTCGGGCGCTGCCTTCGCAAAGCACGGCACCAGCTTCGAGACGCGGATTTCGGTCTTCGACAAATGCCGGGGCGATGAGCGGGGTGGCATCACCGCTGATCTCAACCAGCCTATGGCTCCAGATGTGGCGCAGCTCCTCGCCCGGATCGTCACTGAGGTCCGTCCGCGCCTCGAGTTGGATGCGGGCGATGTCGTTCGATCCCGCTCCCCTTCCCCCTTCCCGGGAATACCTGCCGTTGCGTCCGGCTCCGCGGCCGGAAAATCGCGGTCAACGGCGTCGGCTAAGATGGATACGCATGTAACCACGCCCGATGTCGAGGACCTCGTCTACACCCCGCGCAAGACAGCGGACGACCATGGCTCCGCGCGTCTGTCCGATGCGATCTACGAGACCTTCCGCCTGCAGGCGATCGACATCCCCGGCGCGGCACCGCACCCGACCAAGCTCGTGCAATCAGCGGCCATGGCCTCGGTCGCGCCCTCCGAACCCACCTACCGCCCCAATCTGCCCGCCGCGGTCCTGCGCAACGGCCTCCTTTCCGATGCCCAACTTGAGAC
>CALAHL010000492.1 GCA_937891725.1 uncultured Rhodospirillaceae bacterium
ATCCGAGATCACCATCAGGATCCGGCGCTCTTCCGGCCGCGCCAACAGACGCTGATGCGCCCACATCAGCGCCTCGCCGTCGATGTTCTCCTTCAGGATGCCCTCGCGCAGCATCAGTCCGAGCGACTTGCGCGCCCGGCGCCAGGGGGCATCGGCGCTCTTGTAGACGATGTGCCGAAGGTCGTTGAGGCGTCCCGGATTCTGCGGCTTGCCGCCGGAAATCCATTTCTCGCGGGACGACCCGCCCTTCCAGGCCCGGGTGGTGAAGCCCAGGATCTCGACCTTCACGCCGCACCGCTCCAGCGTGCGCGCCAGGATGTCGGCGGCGATCGCGGCGATGGTGATCGGACGGCCGCGCATCGAGCCGGAATTGTCGATCAGCAATGTAACGATCGTGTCGCGGAACTCGGTATCCCGTTCGATCTTGTAGGACAACGGGAACAGCGGCGCGGTGACCACCCGGGACAGCCGTCCGGCGTCCAAGATGCCCTCGTCCAGATCGAACTCCCAGGACCGGTTCTGCTGCGCCATCAGGCGGCGCTGCAGCCGGTTGGCGAGCTTGCCGATCACGCCCTGCAGATGACCCAACTGCTGGTCCAGCAAGGTGCGCAGACGGGCGAGTTCGTCCGGGTCGCACAGCTCGTCGGCTTGGACGACCTCGTCGTATTCGGTGCAGAACGCCTGATAGACCTTGTCCTGCCAGTTGCGGCCGTCGAGATTCGGATGGATCGGAGAGCCAGGATTGCCCGGATCTTCGTCGCCCGAGCCCGGCTCCATATCCATGTCCGAGACTTCTTCGCCGTCGGCGGTCTCGTCGCCGGCCTGCATCTCTGACGGGATGCTCTCCATGTCGGTGCCGTCATCGCTCGACCCACGGGTTCCCCCGTCACTGGTCTCGTCGACATCGCCGCCCTCGTCCTCACCGTCGGCGTCCGACGCATCGTCGTCGGCCATCCCCTCATCGCCGATCTCCAGGTCCAGATCCTGGATCAACTGACGGGTGATATTGGCGAATGCGTCCTGATCGTGGAGATGGCTTGCCAGCGCCTCCAGATCGCCACCGATCTTGGATTGCACCCAGGGGCGCCACAGGTCGACCACCCGGCTTGCGCAGTCCGGCGGCGCCGCCCCGGCGAGCGCTTCGCGCGCCAGCAGGCTCATCACATCGACCAGGCTGACATCGTCCTTCTCGGCCCGCTCGATCCCCTTGCGGCGGAACTTCTCATCGAGTGCGGCACCCAGGTTGTCGGCGACACCGTCCATCCGGCGGGCACCGATCGCCTCGACCCGCGCCTGCTCGACCGCCTCGAAGATGTCGCGCGCCGCCTGACTGGTCGGCATCGCGCGGGCGTGCACCTCCGCATCATGGTGCCGCATGCGCAGCGCGAGAGCGTCGGATTCGCCCCGGATGCGGGCCAGATCCTCCCGCGCGAGATCGCGCGGCGGGGCCGGCAGCCGCGCCCGGCCGGTTCCGGCGGTTGCGACCTCGGAGCCGTAGGTGACCTCGAGCTCCTTCTCCCCGGAAATTGCCCGCATGCAGGCAGCCGTGGACCGCTTGAAGTCTTCGTAGGCCGGATCTTCGGGTTGATTGCGCCGCATCGCCCAGATCGTCTTCCGCTCTCTTATGCCTCTAGGGAGTTTGACCCCGGAATGGGATCAGCCCCGATCAGGCCGCCTTGACGCCCAGATCGGTGATCTCTTGGCCGAAGCACCGCTGGAAATACTCCGCCACGATCGTGCGCTCGGTCTCGTCGCACTTGTTCAGGAAGGTCAGACGGAAGGCCAATTGAATATCGCCCCCGAAAATCTCGGTGTTCTCCGCCCAGGTGATCACCGTCCGCGGCGACATCACGGTCGAGATATCGCCCGCGATGAAACCGCTCCGGGTCAGGTCGGCGCAGGCGACCATCTTGGAGATCATCTTCTCGCCGTCTTCGGTGGCGAAGGATGCCACCTTTGCCTTGACGATCCCGACCTCGGCATCGTGCGGCAGGTAGTTCAGCGTGGTCACGATGCTCCAGCGGTCCATCTGACCCTGGTTGATCTGCTGGGTGCCGTGATAAAGGCCGGTCGTGTCGCCCAAGCCGACCGTGTTGGCCGTGGCGAACAGCCGGAAGCTCTTGTTCGGGTGGATCACCTTGCTGGTGTCCAGCAGGGTCAGCTTGCCCTCGACTTCGAGCACGCGCTGGATCACGAACATCACGTCGGCCCGGCCGGCATCGTATTCGTCGAACACCAGGGCGACCTGATTCTGCAACGCCCAGGGCAGGATGCCTTCCCGGAACTCGGTCACCTGACGGTCGTTGCGGATCACGATCTGATCTTTGCCGATCAGGTCGATCCGGCTGACATGGCTGTCCAGGTTGACCCGAATACAGGGCCAGTTCAGGCGCGCAGCCACCTGCTCGATATGGGTCGATTTACCGGTGCCGTGATAGCCCTGGATCATCACCCGGCGGTTCTTCGCGAACCCGGCGAGGATCGCCAGCGTGGTGTCGCGATCGAACAGATAGGTCGGATCGAGGGTCGGGACGTACTCACTGCGCTCGGAGAAGGCCGGGACCATCATGTCCACGTCGATGCCGAACGTTTCGCGCGCGGAGATCTCGGTATCGGGCGCAGCGATATGGTGG
This sequence comes from uncultured Rhodospirillaceae bacterium, assembly GCA_937891725.1. GTDB lineage: Bacteria > Pseudomonadota > Alphaproteobacteria > Thalassobaculales > Thalassobaculaceae > JANSYC01. The sequence goes on from CALAHL010000492.1 coordinate 2,634, forward strand.
GCGGGTTTGCGTTCGTCGTCGGCCATGGAGTTTCGTCCTGTCGATTAGATAAGGGGCGCGCGTGTCGGTGTGCTCATCGTCGTCTTTGGCGTAGCCTAGCCTAAAAAAAACTGAACCGTTGGGAGGTACCGCCCAGATTGGGCAAGGTCAAGTTCTACCCGAAAAACCGCCGCAATGTCGCGTAGGCTTCATTGATATGTTTCAAACGTTCTTCGGCGTCCTTATCACCGCCGTTTGCGTCCGGATGGTGCAGCTTCACCAGTTCTTTATAGCGCCGCTTGAGCCGCTCCAGCGTCAGCGGCGGTTCAAGGCCCATAATCTCGACCGCTTTCGCCTCGGCGGTCTGCGTTTTCGGGCGCTTGGCGTCGCCGCGCTGCCGGTCCCCGGCCTCCTCCTCATCATCGTCGAAGAAGCCGAACGAGTCCTTCATGCGGTAGGCATGGGACCGATTTGCGCGACCCTCCTGAGCTCCAAACGGCCAGGTCGGGCGGTCCCAGGTGGTGGATCTCCGGATATCGGTCTCCACCTCATCCTCACTCATATCCGCATAGTAGTTCCAGGACTTGTTATATTCCCGCACATGTTCAAGGCAGAACCAGAAA
>CALAHL010000493.1 GCA_937891725.1 uncultured Rhodospirillaceae bacterium
TTACGGCCTGGAGGCGATTGCCCGGGAGCTGAACCGCACCGGGGCCGAGATCGCGCGCCGAGCGGCGGATGCGGTGGCGGACCGGGAAGAGCGTGTGGTGTTCGTGGCGGGCGGGCTGGGTCCGACCTCCAAAACGGCGTCGATCTCGCCGGACGTCTCCGATCCGGGCGCCCGCAACACCAGCTTCGACGAGCTGCGCGAGACCTATCGGGAGGCGACGCTGGGCCTGATCGAAGGCGGCAGCGACATGATCCTGGTGGAGACCATTTTCGACACCCTGAACGCCAAGGCGGCGCTGTTCGCAGTCGATGAGGCGTTCGAGCAGAGCGGGGTGCGCCTGCCGATCCTGATCTCCGGCACCATCACGGACAAATCCGGCCGCACCCTGTCGGGGCAGACCCCGGAAGCCTTCTGGAACTCGGTCAGCCATGCCAAGCCGTTCAGCGTCGGGCTGAACTGCGCGCTCGGCGCCAAGGATCTGCGCGAGCATGTGGCCGAGCTGTCCCGGGTGGCCGATTGTCTGGTCAGCGCCTACCCGAACGCCGGTCTGCCGAATGAGTTCGGCGGCTATGACGAGACCCCGGACGAAACGGCGGCCCATCTCGGCCGCTGGGCGGAGCAGGGCATCGTCAATCTGGTCGGCGGCTGCTGCGGCACCACGCCGGACCACATCCGCGCGATTGCGAATGCGGTCAAGGGGGCCGCACCGCGCGAAATCCCGGTTCGCGAGCGACGCTTGCGGCTGTCCGGGTTGGAACCCTTCGAGGTACGGGCATGAGCGATATCGAGACAGAGCAGACCGAAGCCCCACGGAGGCGCGGAAGTTTCATCAATATTGGAGAGCGGACCAACGTCACCGGCTCCGCCCGCTTCCGGAAGCTGATCGCCGACGACGACTATGAAGCGGCGTTGCAGGTGGCGCGTCAGCAGGTCGAGAACGGCGCCCAGATCATCGATGTCAACATGGACGAAGGTCTGCTGGACAGCGAAGCGGCGATGAAGCGCTTCCTCAATCTGCTGGCGGGTGAGCCGGATATCAGCCGCGTGCCGGTGATGGTCGACAGCTCGAAATGGACGGTGATCGAGGAAGGCCTGAAATGCATTCAGGGCAAGGGCATCGTCAACTCGATCAGCATGAAGGAGGGCGAGGACGCCTTTCTCGCCCAGGCCCGTCTGGTTCGTCGTTACGGGGCCGCCGTGGTGGTAATGGCG
>CALAHL010000494.1 GCA_937891725.1 uncultured Rhodospirillaceae bacterium
TTCAGCGCGCCCACGCGAAGCCGCTACATGGATTTCCGGGGGCCTGACGGGTCGTCTATCTCGGTGAACGGGTCGGTGAGGTGGAGGACCTCGGCGTCGTCCAAGTCCTCCTCATCGGCCGCATTCTCGTCTTCGGCCGTGACCATCTTATAGCCAAGGCTCTCTGCCCAAGCGCTTTCGAACCGCCGTTCGCGTCGCTCCATGTCTTCCAGCTTGGCAACCTCGTCCTGCCACTGATTGGCTGAGGTCAGTTTGGGGTCGAGCGGGTAGATGCAGATCAGGATTCGCCGGATTGTCGGGCCGTCCAATCGCAACGGCATGATCAGGCGATCGTACCCGAAGCTCTTGTTGAGGACCTGGAATTCCCGCCGGAAATAGAGCGCCTCGTGCTGGTGCGCCGCTTTCGCGAAAGCGGCGTGGATTTCGGTGTAAATCGATTCCGGATAGACATCGTGAATGTACTGCCCGGTCGGATCCGCACCCAGCAGCTTCTTCAGCGCGGAACCGATGATCAGATACTTCGCCTTGGTCGGCGGGTTGGTGAAATCGAGGAGTGCGATGTGTTCAAGACACTCCGGCGGCATGCCCTGAATCGAGATATCCTTCTGCCGAGGCGGGCCATCGTCGCCTACCGCCCCTTTCCAGTATGCGTGCAGGTCCGCCATCGCGGCCGGACGGATGTCCTCCAACGACATGAACTCGGCCGTGTTGGACCATATCTTGAATCTAGCCATGATGATTAGGTAGGTCCGGAACGCAAACGCGCAAGATTGACGGCGGGCAACCCGCACGACCATGCTGACAGAATAAAGTTAAGAAAAAGTGGAGATTCGTGATGACCGCGCCGATCAAGACCGAAGAAGAGCTCGACCTGATCGAGCGCGCGAAACGGGTTCTGCCGGCGGGCGGGTTCGGCAATTTCGCGACCGACATCATCATCCGGGAAGGCCGAGGCGGTCGGGTCTGGGACATCAGCGGGAATGAGTACGTCGATTTCCTGATCGGCTCCGGTCCGATGTTCATCGGCCACGCGCATCCCGATGTGGTCGCCGCGGTCCAGGCGCAGATCCCTAAGGGCAGCACCTTCTTCGCCAATAACGCTGACGGGATTGAGCTGGCCGAGAAGATTGTCGAGGCCGTTCCCTGCGCCGATCAGGTTCGGTTTGTCTCGTCCGGCTCCGAAGCGGACATGTACGCGATGCGGCTGGCCAGGGCCCATCGGGGCCGCGACAAGATTCTGAAGTTCGAGGGCGGCTACCATGGGATGAGCGACTACGCGCTGATGAGCCTCGCGCCCAAGCGGCTGGCGAATTTCCCGACCGCCGTACCGGATTCCGCCGGCATCCCCGCCCATGTGCGAGACGAGATGGTGGTTGCCCCGTTCAATGATATCGAGGCGGCGCGCCGGATGATCGCGGAGCATGCGGACGAGTTGGGTGGTGTGATCGTCGAGCCGTTCCAGCGCCTGATTCCGCCGGTCCCCGGTTTCCTGGAGGCGCTGCGCGAGGAAACCCTCAAATACGGCATTCCGCTGATCTTCGACGAAGTGGTGACGGGGTTCCGCTTCGCCATGGGCGGCGCGCAGGAGCTTTACGGCGTCACACCGGATCTCTGTACCCTTGGCAAAATCGTCGGCGGTGGGTTCCCGTTGGCTGCGATCGCGGGCAAGGCCGAAATCATGGCCCATTTCGACCCGTCGATCGTCGGCGAGGAGCGGTTCACCTTTCAGGTCGGGACCTTGAGCGGCAATCCGGTCGCAGCGGCGGCCGGGCTCGCCACTCTGGAGGTCTTGGGGCGACAAGGGTCATATGAACAGGTTTACGAGACCGGCCGCACCATCATCACGGCACTGGAGGAAAACTTCGCCAGGGTCGGTGTCGCCGCCAAGGTGGTCGGCCAGCCGACCCTGTTCGACGTGGTGTTCACCAAAGGCGAGGTTCGGAATTATCGGGACGTGGTGGCGGGCGACGGGGCCATGCTCACCCGGTTCAATCGTCTGTTGCGGGAACGTGGGATCTTGAAGCCGCCGAGTAAGTTCTACATCTCCTTGGCGCACGGGCCGAGCGAGGTGGCCCAGACGGTCGAGGCGATCGCATCGGCTGCGGACGCTTTGGCAGCCGGTGGCTAACCCTGTTAGCTGAGTCCGGCGCCTGATCTGGAACGGAAGACGGCGGATATATGGATTCCTTAAGCCAGGCGGTGCTCGGTGCAAGTGTTGGTGTAGCCGTCGCCGGACGCCGGCTGGGGCCGCGCAAGGCGGCGTTGACTGGTGCCGTGCTCGGCACTGTGCCTGATTTGGACGTATTATGGGACCACGGAGACCCGATCTCGAACTTCGTGCTGCATCGGGGGGCGAGCCATTCCCTGATCATCCAAGCCCTGGTGACGCCGCTGTTCGGCGAGGCCCTGATGCGACTGATGCGCGGGCTGCGGGAGCATCGATGGACCGCCTATTGGCTGGTTTTTCTGTGTTTCTCGACCCACGCGCTGTTAGATGCGATGACGGTTTACGGCACCCAATTGCTGTGGCCTGCCACGACATATCCTTTCGGGACCGGCTCCGTCTTCATCGTGGATCCGCTCTACACGCTGCCGCTGCTGATCCTCGCGATCTGGGCGCTGTTCAAGGGCGGCTGGAGCCCGGGTATCGGTCGCGGGGCCACCGCCGCCCTCGCGATCAGCACCCTTTATCTGGGTTGGTCGCTGGTGGGACAGGCGATCGCACTGGACCGGGCGGAATCTGTCCTCGCCAAGGGGGGCATCACGCCGGAGCGCACCGTGTCGACCCCGACCCCGTTCAACACCCTGATGTGGCGGGTGATCGCGATCGACGGAGACCGGTATCTGAACGTCTATGTTCCGCTGTTGGGCGATGAAGACGATGTGGTGGCCCATGCCCATCCCCGCATACCGCCCAGACGGGTCTGCCTGGAGGC
>CALAHL010000495.1 GCA_937891725.1 uncultured Rhodospirillaceae bacterium
TGCGACCGGGATCAGGCAGACGGCCATCTCGGCTGGCGTTTCGGGTATCGGTAGGGTCATGGCTTGCGCCAGGCCGCGCGGGGTTGGCAGGCAGAACTGAGCCGGGCGCACGAACGCGAACAGCTCCAACAGATCGTATGCGGCCATTGAGTCGAGGCCCAGGCGCCGTGCGATTGCGCGGGCATGGCAGATCACCGGCGCGTGGTCATGGCCACGCAGTGCTGCTTGGTCGAACGACAAAGTTTCGACATTTCCGCTGGGTGAACGCCAAAACGCCCCTGCGGGCGTGGCATGCAGGGCGGGCAGGTCCGTGAGCTGATCGGCGACCGGTGAACGCATGGCTGCGGTTTAACAGTGCACGCCGGTGCGGCATAGTCGGAACCGTGACGACGAACGGAGTTTGATCGGTGCCCACTGCGGGAACAGTGCTCGAGGCCCTGAAGGGACGGTTGATCGATCTGGCCCTTGAGCGGGCGGAGATGGATGTGATCGTAAATGAGGTCGGGGAAGCCCTTAGGGCGACGGGGATGCCGCTCGATGCGATCCGGCTGACCGCTCGTACTCTGCATCCGGCAATCGATGCCATCGGCGTGACGTGGCAGCCGGGCGGGACGATCACCGGGGACGTGTTCGGTCACCAGCAGCAGCAGTCCGAGAACTGGCAGCGAAGCCCGCTGCTTCACATGATTTCGAATCGACAGTCACGGATGCGCCGCAGGATTTCGGATGACAGAGTTGCCGATGAGTTTCCGGTTTTTCAGGATCTCCGGCACGAGGGGGTGACGGATTATCTCGCACACCTCATGGCGTTCGGAAACTGGGGTCCGAACACTGTTGACGGGCTGATCGTCCGCTGGATGTCGAAGAGAACGGACGGGTTCCCGGAGGACGACATCGCGGTTCTCGACGGCATCGCCCGCCCGGTTGCTGCGGCTGTCCTGCCCGGCATTCAGCGTCAGATTGCCCGGAATCTGTTGGAAGCCTATGTGGGCGCGCGCTCGGGCCGGCGGGTGCTGGAAGGGGCGATCCAGCCGGGCGATGATGTGGCGATCGAGGCGGTGATCCTGATCGCCGATCTGGCCGGGTTCACAGCGGCCAGTGACCGGCTGCCCGGAGACCAGCTGACCGCCCTATTGGATCGCCATTTCGAGGCGATGCTGCCCCCGATCGACCGACACGGCGGCGAGGTCCTGGCATTCCTGGGAGACGGGGTTCTCGCTGCGTTTGAGATCAGCGGAGATGCCGGGGCGCAGTGTCGGGCAGCCCTGGATGCGGCGGTTGAAGCGGTGGCTGGGGTAGCCGCCTTGGCGGCCCTGGACGAAAACGCCTTGCCGCTCGACATCGCCCTGCACATGGGGACGGTCCGCTATGGAAACGTCGGGGCAGCCGGACGGCAGGCGTTCACGGTGATCGGCCCGGCGGTCAACATCGCCAGCCGGATCGAGGCGCTTTGTGGACACTTGGGGTATCCGATCCTAGCGTCGGAGGCAGTGGCACAGGCTTCCGGAGACAGCCGTCTGACGCCGATTGGCGCACACCCCCTCCGCGGTGTCGCGCAACCGATTGCGCTCTATGCTGCGGGCGTCAAATCCTGAAGGGCGTCGGTTGGGTGACAGCCGCTTAGACGTTGTCTCACCAGCATTCCGGCGGCAGGACGCTGCCGGACAAGGTGCAGCTCATCGGACGCTTCTTGTCCGCTTTGTCGTCCTGATGGCGCTTCTTGACCCCCTCGATCACGCAGCTGTCGAGGCCGCGCAGGGCGGAGGCATCGGCCCAGGCATCTGGCAGGCGACCTTTGTACGCAAAGGTGCGCAGGCGGTCGCAGACCCACTCGTCCGATTTTGCGGCGATCTCTTCCGGGGTCATGTCGCGGGCCGAGGAAAAGCCGGCGCATCCGGAAAGCAGAAGCAGAGCCAGCAGCCAGCCGGTTCGATAGGGCGGCCTCACGCGTGACCCTCCAGCGTGCGGGTGTCGGGGGCGGCGCTGGGGTCGAGCGCGCGCTGCACATACCCGTCGGCCAAGGGTGCCCAGCGTTCCCAGGCGACCCGCAGATCCGCGATCGGTGTGCCGGACAGGTCGACGCGAAGATCGATCACCGGAAACGGAACCGCAGGGTCCACGATGATCAGGGCGGCGGATTGCAACGGGTCCTTCTCGCCGCCTTCCTCCAGACCGGCTTGAATCGACTGCAGCAGCCGGTCGGCCAGATCGTCGCCAGGGTTCAGCTCAAAGCCCGAGGCCATCGCGGCGATCACCGATTCCGACGTCACCCAATTGCCGACCACGACACCGTCTTTGACCACCATTCCATCGGCAGGTTGGCCGACGCTGGCACCGCTGTGAAAAGCCGCGCCTCCGCTGGGGTCCAGGGCCGCAAACTGACGCCATTCCATGTCGAGCATGGCCTCACTGACGTGTTTCACCACGGCGCCGGCGTCCATGCCGCTTTCCATCAGGTCGATGCCGATCGGCCCCAGCCGGGGGTCGGTTCGCGCCTGGGTCACGATGACACCGACACCCGGTTTTACGAACGGGCATCGGGCACCGGCCCCGATCGACGAGGTCGCCAGGGCAACACCGTAGCGGCCGGTGCGGCGGCACAGCCCAAGAATGGAAAAGGTCATGATCAGCATCCGGTCGGTTGGGGGAGCCTAGTCGCCGTGGGCGAAATCCCAGTACATCTTGCGGGCCTGGGCGTAGAACGGACCCGGTTGCAGATCCCGATCCTCGAACCGGTTGACCGGTTGAACCTTGCCGTGATTTCCGCTGGAGAAGATCTCATCCGCATCCCGCAGATCCCCGACCGTGACCGAGCGCTGATGGACCTTCACGCCAGCCTTCTCGAACAGGGAAATCACGCGTTGGCGGGTGATGCCGTTCAGGAAGGTGCCGTTGGGGATCGGGGTATGGACGGCGCCATCCTTGGCCATGAACAGGTTGGCGGTGGCGAACTCGGCCACGTTGCCGATCGGGTCCAGAACCACGCAATTTCCGAAGCCCGCGTCGTTGGCTTCCTTCAGAGCCCGCCCGGCATTGGCGTAGAGCGCTGCCGCCTTGGCATCGGTCGGGGCCTGATCCGGCGCCGGACGGCGCTTGGTGGAGACATTGGCAGAAAAGCCGCCAGCATCGGGCAGGGGTGATTCATAGATGCTCAGCAGGAAACGGGTGGTGGAGGGATCCGGATAGATCCAGCCGCCATCGGCCCAGAACATCGGTTTGATGTAGAGGGCTTTTGAGCCGTCGAATTTCGCGACCCCTTCGGTCACGAGTTCCTGAATTTCCTCGGGCCGGATCTTCGGCTCCAGCATCATCTTGCGGGCGCTGTCGCAGGCCCGTTTGGCGTGCAGGTCGATATCGGGGATCGTGCCCTCGAAGGCCCGCGCACCATCGAAGATCAAGGATCCAAGCCATGTGGACTGGGTCATTGGGCCGAGGACCATCGGATTGCCGTCGGTCCAGCCGGTCTGGTCCACATACGTGACCACCTTGGGCGCTTCGCTCATCATCTCGCTCCCGGAGCTCCGAAAAACTGGATGCTCGACCATAGCCCCGAAGGCCACATGTGCCAATCCATTGGCGACGTTCAGGGAGCCCTGGATCGTGCCGCCATCGGAGAGCAACCCGTTGGCATAGGTTGATATCTTGCGCCGACTACCAACGTAAGGGCGGTCAAAGTAACAGTGAAAGGCTTTTCAGAATGTCGATCTCAGCCATTGAAATCACCAATCCGATCCGTATTGCCATGTTGATCGCGGCCTTCAGCGTGCCGCTGATGTTGGCTGCTTGCGAAGAGGAAGGCCCTGCCGAAAAGGCCGGAGCAGCGGTCGACGAGGCTGTGCAGGATACCAAGCGGGCCGTTCAAGACGCAGCGGACTGACCCTGGTGGCGTCGCGGGGGGATGTGCAACGGTCGACCTGGATTGTGAGAGCTCTCCACCGGCTCAACGTGAGCTTCTGGTTTTTGCCGGGGTGTCTGATCACGTTCGGGTGCGTCCTCGCTATCGTCAGCGTGTGGTTGGATCACGCTGGCGCCTCAGATGCCGTCGCGTCCTTGGGGCCGCCGTTTTCGATCGGAGTTGAGACGGCGCGGCAGCTTCTCTCGACCTTGGCGGGTGCGACCGTCACGGTGGTCAGCTTGGTCTTCTCGCTGACGGTCGTTGCCCTGACCGTCGCAGCAGGAAACCTGGGTCCACGCCTGGTCGACCGCTACATGCGGAACCGGGTGACACAGGTGACCATGGGGTTGTTCTCGGGGACCTTCGCGTTCACGATCATGGTCCTCTCGGATGTCGGATCCAGCAGCGCCGAAGGCAACGTGCCGCGCCTATCCATCACGATGGCTCTAGTGTTCGCCCTATCCTGCGTCGGCTGGCTGACTTATGCGTTCCATAATCTGGCCCGTTCGCTGCAGATCGATCAGGCCAGCGCCGAATTGGCCAGTTCGCTCGACGCGGGGCTATCGGAGATGGCCAAGCAGGCCCGGGCGGTCTGCGGTGGCACCACGGCGGCCGAGCGGGCGCACGCGGTGCCGGATGGCAGGATCGTCTCGACCGATGTCTCGATCGGGACCGGTGGGTATGTCGAAGTGATTCAGTACATGTCGCTGCTCGATCTCGCGCGCCGGGAGGACTTGCGGATCGAAATGATGGTCGCACCGGGAGATTATGCGGGTCCCCGGGACATTGCGATGCGTCTGCATGCCAACACAAGCGTTACTGAAACAGCTGTCATTCGGGCTGCGGCCAGATGCCTGATCATAAATGCGACCCGGACCGATACCGATGATCCGCTTTTCAACCTGCATCTTCTGGTCGAGGTGGCGGCACGGGCATTGTCGCCCGGAGTGAACGACGTCTACACCGCACTCACCTGCATCGACCACCTGACCGGAAGTCTGCGTCTGGCGTTTGATGTAGGCCTTGAGCCGATGGCATTCGTGGACTCCGAGGACAGCCAAGCGGCGGCCGGCATCGTGAGAATTCAAACCTGCTCGCCGGGGGCGGATGGTCTTGTGGCTCTGGTGCTTCCGAATCTCCGCCGCATTGCCTGCGACAATACAACGGCGGCTCTGCGGGTATTGGCCGGATGTGGCCGGATCGCCCGCGCTGTTCCCAGCGGCCATGCTGGTGCGATCGTCCTGCATCGAGAGATCGATGCTTTCGAGGCGCAGGCGGCGGAGTTCGCTCGGAGTGAAGCCGATTTGCCCGCGCTCGCGGCGGCGGCCCAGGCGGCACGGGACGCGCTCCCGACGAAATGACCCGAATCTGAGAGCGCTTGCCCGCGGAGCGGTGCGCCCTGTAGGGTCGAGATCCGTTGCTTCCAACCCCAGTGTCCGGTTCCGCAGGCCCCATGTCCTTGATCGACTACGCGATGCCGGCGCTCCGGCTGCTCGACCCGGAAACGGCGCATCGTCTGACCGTGAAGGCGCTGTCCAGCGGCTTCGGGCCGCGTGAGACAAGCCCTATTCCCCCGGCGCTGTCCCAGACGATCCTGGGGCTGACATTTCCCCATCCAGTCTGTCTGGCCGCCGGATTCGACAAAAGTGCTGAATGTTGGGGCGGACTACTCAGGATTGGGGCTGGAGCGGTTGAAGTCGGAACCCTGACCCCGCGCCCGCAGGCCGGAAACGCGAAACCTCGTGTGTTCCGCTTGGTCGAGGATCAGGCGGTGATCAACCGCTATGGCTTCAACAATGACGGTATGGAGGCCGGTGCCGAACGCCTGGCCGGGCGGGACCGGACGCGCGGCGTGGTCGGCGTCAATGTGGGTGCAAACAAGGATGCAGCCGATCCGGAGGCGGATTACGCGACCGGTGTGCGCCGTCTGGCCCCATTCGCGGATTATCTGACGATCAATATTTCTTCCCCCAACACGCCGGGCCTGCGGGATCTGCAGGCGGTGGGTCCGCTGGGCCGCCTGATCACCGGCGCGCGGGCGGCGCGGGATGAGGTGGTGCCGGACAACCCACCGCCGCTCTTGGTCAAGATCGCGCCCGATCTGGCCGATGGACAGTTGGAGACCATCGTTGCAGCTTGCATCGATCTCAAGGTGGACGGCTTGATCATCTCGAATACCACGATCGCTCGACCGGACACTCTGCGGTCACCGAACCGGTCCGAGGCGGGTGGGCTTTCCGGGCCGCCGGTGTTCGATGCATCCACAGCTCTTCTGGCGCAGGCCTATCGGTTGGCTCAAGGGCGCCTGGTGCTCGTTGGTGCCGGCGGTGTTCGGGATGGGGCAACGGCATACGCGAAGATCAGAGCGGGCGCCCATCTGGTGCAGGTCTACACGGCCTTGGTGTATAAGGGCCCGGGTCTGTTTCGGCAGATCCGCGAGGAGTTGGCGCAGTTGCTGCTTGCCGACGGTCTGGCTCGGATCGAGGATGCGGTTGGGATGGACTCGGGCGGATAGGGTTTGGGCCGCGGGCGCCCGAACATGGCACAGGAGACGGGACGATCTTCATCCATCTGATCATCGCGCTGGTGTATTCCGCTGCCGCCGCCGCGTTGGCGATTGCCGCCGATTGGTACGGGTCCGCCTCGGCAATGGTGATCGGACCTGTGGTCTTCGGCGTTGCGCTCGGGGTCCATTTCGGGATCGCCAATCGCCGACGGGTGCGCTGGCTGGAACGGCGGCTCAAGGATCTGGGTCGAGAGCTGGAAGACACTCGGCGGGATCTTGAAGACCAGCGGGTTCTGGTCGACGGCATGCTCGATCGTTTGAACGACATGCCGGACGCCGAGCGCCTATCGTCGGAACTCAAGGTCCTGCACGGCCTGCTGAGACAGTTCTCAGAGAAAAAAGAAGCGGCGGTCCGAAGTGACTCGACCGGCAAGACCAAGGTCGCCGCGTTGCCGTCATCCGACCGCAAGCAAGCCTCCACCCGCGTGGTCACCATGGATGGAGCCGAACTGCTGGAAGCGATCGAGGGGGCCTTGCGCGAGGAGAAGGTCGAACTGTTCCTCCAACCGGTGGTCAGTCTGCCGCAGCGCAAGCGCCGGTTCTACGAGTGTTTTTCCCGGATCCGTGCCGATGGCGACGGGGTCATCACGCCCGAACAGTATTTGCCGGTGGCGGAGCAAGCAGGGCTGGTGGCGGCGATCGACAATCTTCTCCTGGTCCGTTGCGTGCAGTTGGTGCGACGGGCGAGACGGGATCATCTGGATGTCGGCTTTTTCTGCAACATCTCGAATGCGTCTTTGACGGACACGGATTTCTTCCAGGAATTCATCGAGTTCATGGCTGCGAATCGAGATCTTTGTGAAGAGCTGATCTTCGAGTTCGATCAGGCCAGTGTGTCATCGGAAGATTATGTGACACGGATGAATCTGAAGCGCTTGCAAGGCTATGGCTACAAGTTCTCGATGGATCAGGTCAGTGATTTGAACCTCAATCTCGACGATCTTGCCAACCAGGGCTTCCGCTATATCAAGGTCAACGCCCACTTGCTGCATGAGATGGCCCGCGGCGACGATCCGATTTTGGATATGCGGGCCTTCAAGGGAGCATTGGACCGGCACGCGATGGATCTGATTGTCGAAAAGATCGAGAGTGAAGATATGCTTTTGGATCTGCTGGACCTGCGGGTGGATTTTGGTCAGGGCTATCTGTTCGGTGAACCTCGGCCAAC
>CALAHL010000496.1 GCA_937891725.1 uncultured Rhodospirillaceae bacterium
CTGCGACCCGCTGCCCCTCAATCGCCTGAGGTGTGCTGCTGGGACGGGCCGGGATATTTTTCCAATTACATTTTTCATAGAAGGCATAGAAGGTCTCCCCCGATGCCCCATTGGAACCGCCGGCAGGAAGGCGAAACGCTCTGATCCGAACCCCAAAAAGGGCCCCGTCTTTCCGGACATTTTTGAGTCGAACGGTGCCCTCACCGGCCTGGTTCAGTCGACCAAAGAAGGCGCTCGCAGCCAATTTGTCCATGTCGCGCGCTTGTAGCGTCGATACGGGTTGGCCCTCGAGTTCACTGGGTTCGAACCCGCTCAGCTCAGACACACCGCTTGAGAGGTAGGTGAAGCATGCGACGCCTGACTTATCTAGTTTGGTCACTCCAAAGGTGATGCCATATTTATCAGCGATATTCGACCAATCGGCGATATCCAGGGATTTGGATTTCGCTTCCGCCAAGGCCAAATTACCCGGCTGTTCAAATTGCTCTGTTTTAAGACGATGTGCTCTGGGAAGTCTGTAAAACGGTCCGCCGAATAAGGGCCCTGCAAAGAACTGTACCTTCATCGTCGCGAAGGCCTTCACAAGATGAGGAGATGCTATTCCCGAGATTCCGGTATTCATCCCAAGCTTTTCCGCAGACATGAGGAACTTCACCGCGGCAGCCTCGTCGGCCGGCTGCGACTTGGAAGGCAGGTTCACGACCGCTATGGACACACCGACCGAGCGGAACTGGCGAAGGTATCCAGGCGATTTCGCCCCGGCCTGGCTCGCCGAAACGGAAACCATCAACGTGTTCATATAGGGTTGTAACGGTGCGATGAGATCCGCCAGCCGGGTTCCTTCCGGCACGCCGCTCAGCTGCATGACGATCGTCTTCTGCACATGCGACGGGGCCATCTTGAGCGTCTTGACGAGTTCCCGATGCCCTCTTGGATCGCAAAGCGTCTCGTATTGCACAGGAAAAACGAGGATCTGTGGGTTTCCGGAACGGAGTTGTGTGCTGTGTGCGAGGAGACCGATCTCCAAAGTTGCCAGATCCAGATCAACGATCGCCGCAGGTTCCGCGTTTGCGCCCAGAACATCATAACCTCTGAGCATGGGCCCGCCGATTGGGTTGACCCGCATCGGAAAGCACTGAAAGAGAGCGACGCGATTGTTCTCCGAATCCCAGAAGGACGCGTATCCAAAACTTATCTCGGGGTCTTCCTGCGCCTTGAATTCCTCGATCAAGGCGGCACGATCTTTCGCCTTCCGATTGCTCGGCGGTTCCACTCCGGTTTCGATATTCTTTGTCGTCCCGGTGCTCTCAGTCGCTTCGACTGATTCTTCCATTGCCTTAATCAGTCCGTCCGCGTCGCCCGAGCTCGCGTCTTCGGCAGCATGCAGGAGAGACCGCTGACGCGCCTTCTCCAACAGGCTATTCAAGACGTCTTCCGGACTCCGCTCCGACCCGACCGTCATGCCTCCATGGGCGACGGAGATCGGCTGGACTGTGATGCCGGAGACCTCGTCTTCCCCGAACAGCAGGGAATTGGCCAGCTCCGAAATCCGGGCGGCCTTGGCTTCAGCCACGTCTGCCTGGGCATCGCCGAAAACCACCACGTAGGATCCGTCGCGCGATCGCATG
>CALAHL010000497.1 GCA_937891725.1 uncultured Rhodospirillaceae bacterium
CTTCCGCGACCGTCTGATGACCTATTGGCAAAGCCGTTGCCCGCTGACCGGGATCACCGATCCAGCCCTGCTGCGCGCCAGCCACATCATCGCTTGGAAGGATTGCGCCAGCGATGCCGAACGGCTGGACGTGCACAACGGTCTGCTGCTGTCGGCATTGTGGGACGCTGCATTCGACCGGGGCCTCGTGACCTTCGGTGATGACGGACTTCCGCAATTCTCGCCAAAGCTGAGTGAGACGGCGCGATCCGAATTACGTTGGCACGCGCCCATCCCGCTTACCGACAAACACCGCGCCCGCCTTGTCTGGCATCGGACAGAAGCCTTTAAGGAGATCGCGCCATGAAACCCCGGTCGATCAACATCTTCCTCCTCGACGGCGATCCAAACGGGATCCGGGTTGCCCAGATCATGATGTCGACAATCCAAGCCATCGCCTTCCGTCGCAACAAGTTGGGGGAGGTGCGCAAAACGTTCCCCGAAATCGAGCGACCTGGGGTGTACATCCTGATTGGCGAAGATGAATCCGAACAGGATCGTCAACTTGCCTACATCGGTGAGTCCGAAGGCGTTGGTGCACGGCTGTCATATCACAATTCGAATGAGCTCGGCCGGGACGCCAAGGGTTTCTGGGTCGATACCGTCGTTCTTATTAGTAAGGACGAAAACCTGACCAAGAGCCACGCGCGCTATGTGGAAGCATGCCTGATCCGCAGCATCGGCAGTAATCCCCGGTGGTCGTTGCCCAATGCCAAGCGGCCTTCTGAAGATGCCGGCAAGCTACCGCTGCCAGACCGCGCGGCCATGGACGAGTTCGTTGACCAGACGAAAACTCTTGTCGGCGCTCTTGGCTGGGATCTATTTCGCGAGATGCGAGGGCGGGCGACCGAAGCGGTACCGGCAGTTCGAGACATTCCAGTGGCTCCTTCTGTCCACAGCCCGCGCTTCCAGTTTCGCGGCGAGGGGTTTGCCGCCGAACTGGAACTCGGGCCGTCCGGCGAGTTCATGGTCA
>CALAHL010000498.1 GCA_937891725.1 uncultured Rhodospirillaceae bacterium
TTGCACGCTCCCCGAACATCCGGTGCGCGCGCAGCTCTCGCCCGCGCGATCGTAGACCTGAAACGCGTGCTGGAAATACCCCAGCTCTCCGGACACCTGGCGGTGATCGCGCAGACTGGACCCGCCGGCCACGATGGCATCGGCCAGCACCGCCTTGATCGCGTCGCACAGCCGGTCGGCCCGGGCGCCCCAGACGTTCATGGCCATTCGCTTCGGCGAAATTTTGGATCGAAACAGCGCTTCGCTGACATAGATGTTGCCAAGACCCGCGACCACCCGCTGGTCCAACAAGGCCGCCTTGATCGGTGTGTGCTTGCCCGCCAGCGCGTCCGACAGGCTGGCGCCGGAGAATGCGTTGCCCAGGGGTTCCGGCCCGAGCCCGGACAGCAGCTTGTGATTCTCGACATCGGCCGTTGGCCAGAGGTCCATGGAGCCGAACCGACGCGCGTCGTTGAACCGCACCCAGCAGCCGTCATCGGTCCGCACCACCACATGATCGTGGGGTTCGCGCACGGGTTCGGGGCCATCGGACAGCAGCATCCGACCGGACATTCCCAGATGAATCAGCCAGCTTTGACCATCATCCAGATCGATCAGGATATACTTGGCGCGCCGCCGCAGCCCAATCACCCGGCGGCCTTGAAGGCGCTGGGCAAAGTCGGTCGGCAGCGGCCAACGGAGATCCGGGCGACGCGCCTCCGCATGGGCGAGCACCCGCCCGTCCATGCGGCCCTCAAGCCCTCGCATTACCGTTTCAACTTCGGGGAGTTCTGGCATAACGCGGGACGGTATATCCTGTTCGCCGACGCGCCAAGCGGCTTCCATCCAAGGGGGCCTCTTGATCGCACCGTCGTTATGGGCCAAGCAGACAGACATGAACCAAGACATCCCGCAGTCTCCCGCCGCAGTCTCCGAGAATTTGGACCCGAAGATCCGGGATGGGATGACCGATTTCGGCTATGCCGCCGTTCCGATCGACCAAAAGCAGGCAAAGGTCGGAGAGGTCTTCGCGTCGGTCGCCCGCAGCTACGATCTGATGAACGATCTGATGAGCCTCGGGGTGCATCGGATCTGGAAAGCGGCGCTGATGGATTGGCTGGCGCCCCGAAGCTCACAAACGCTGCTGGACGTGGCGGGCGGCACCGGAGACATCGCCCGGCTCTGGCGCAAGCGCGGCGGCGGCAACGTGACGATCTGCGACATCAATCCGGACATGCTGGCCGTCGGCGCCGATCGCCTTGAGAAGGCCGGCGGCGATGACGGAATCACATTTGTCGAGGGCAATGCGGAAAAACTGCCGTTTCCGGACAATTCCTTCGACCGGGTCGCCATTGCATTCGGGCTCCGGAACGTGACCCGGATCGACACGGCCCTCGCCGACATGCGGCGGGTGCTGCGGCCCGGCGGCCGGTTCATGTGTCTTGAATTTTCGCGTCCGACCCAACCGTGGCTCGACCCGATCTATGACGCCTATTCGTTCAAGATTCTCCCAAAGGTCGGTCAGCTCGTAGCCAAGGACGGTGAGGCCTATCAGTATCTGGTCGAAAGCATCCGCAAGTTCCCCGATCAGGCGGAACTCACCCGGCGCATGGAGAACAGCGGTTTCGAGCGGGTCAGCTGCCGCAATCTCTCGGCCGGTATCGCCGCCATTCATTCCGGCTGGCGGCTCTAGACATGATCCGATCGCTCAGGAACCTGCTCCGCCTCTGCCGTTTGGCCTGGCTGCTGGCCCGGCACGGGGTCCTGGAGCCGCTGGAGCGACGGGCCGAAGCACCGACGATCTCGACCCTGGCCCGCTTCATGCGGCGCCTGCAGAACCCGGCCGTCACAGGACGCTGGGGAGAACGGTTGGCGGCCGCTCTGGTTGAGCTGGGGCCGAGCTTCATCAAACTGGGCCAATCGCTGGCCACCCGCGCGGATCTGATCGGCGATCAGGCTGCCGACGACCTGTCGGCTCTACAGGACAGGTTGCAGCCGTTCCCGGCGGCGCAGGCCCGTGAAATCCTGGAAGCGGAGCTCGACCGCCCGCTCGGAGAGCTGTTCGCGCACTTCGACGCCGAACCGGTGGCCGCCGCCTCGATCGCGCAGGTCCACCGGGCACGAACGCCCGAAGGTATAGACGTCGCGGTGAAGATTCTGCGCCCGGATATCGAGGAGCGCTTCGCCCGCGATCTCGACCTGTTCGAGTGGATCGCCGAGACCATGGAATGGGCGGCCCCCTGGACCGAACGGTTCCGACCGGTCGAGACGGTGCGTCTGTTCCGCCAGACCGTCGAGGTCGAGATGGACCTCCGGTTCGAGGCCGCGGCGGCGGCGGAGCTCGCCGAGAATTTCGTGGGCGACCCCGGTTTCCGGATTTCCGAGGTCGACTGGAGCCGCACCACCGGACGGGTCATGACCAGCGCCTGGATCGAGGGCTGCAGGATCGACAACCGGGAGCGGCTGGCGGAATACGGGCTCGATCCAACCGCCCTGCTCGCGGAATCGGCGGCCGTGTTCTTCAATCAGGTTTTTCGCGACGGCTTTTTCCACGCCGACATGCATCCCGGCAACATGCTGGTCGAGCCGAGCGGTGTCTTGGTACCGGTCGATTTCGGCATCATGGGTCGACTGGACCTGCCGACCCGCTTCTATCTGGCCGACATGCTGACCGGCTTCCTGAACGGCAATTGGCGGTCTGTGGCGGAAATCCATTTCCGGATGGGGTTCCTGCCGCCGCACCAGTCGGTTGACCTGTTCACCCAGGCCTGTCGGTCAATCGGCGAGCCGCTATTGGACAAGCCTCTGCATGAGGTCTCGGTCGCCCGCCTGCTGGGTCAGGTTCTGCGGATCGCCCAGACTTTCGAAATGCGCGCGCAGCCCCAGCTCCTGCTGCTGCACAAAACCATGGTGGTGGCGGAAGGGGTCGGACGGCAGCTCAACCCGAACGTCAACATGTGGACCCTCGCCCGGCCGCTGATCGAGCAATGGATGATCGAGAACCGGGGACCCGAGGCGATCGCGGCCCGGGCCGGGGTGGACCTTCTGGAGGGCCTGAGCCGCTTGCCGGCGCTGGTGCGGGGGGCCGACTCCGTGCTCACCCAATTGCGGGAGGGCGGGGTGAAACTGCACCCGGAAACGGTCGCGCAGCTCGCCAGACATCGTGCGAGCCCCTCCTCCACCTTCACGATTCCGCTGGCCCTGGCGGTCGGGCTGCTGGTCGGATTGCTGTTGGGTTAGCGGAGCCGCCTTCGCCCGGAAACAATCCGCTCTCAGACCAGGATTACAGCTTCAATCGATACCGGTTGGTCTCCGGATCGTAGGTGCGACCCTCGATTTCCTTGGACGGCACACCCTGGAGCACCTTTGCCATGTCTGCGATGACCGTCTCCACTTCGTTATAGTATGAGTGCTCGGTGAAGCCTGAAACGACGTTG
>CALAHL010000499.1 GCA_937891725.1 uncultured Rhodospirillaceae bacterium
GCGCTAAGGCTTCGGCTCTACTCGCGGCGCAGGATTTTATCGACGATCATTCCGGCGACCCAACTCTCCTTGAAGGCGGACTTAAGGGTCGCCGGATCGTAATCCCGCTCTATCCATTCTCGGAAGCTGAGCCCGGTGTCACGTTCTCTCTTCGCGTAGGTGTCAAAGAGGAAATCGAGCACACCGGTCTTGGCTTGTCGGATATGCCCGTAGCGGAGCGAAAGTTGGCCCATCGCCTGGTCCAGCGGCAGGCCGACATGCTGCCAGAGATAGAGGGTCGCCATGAACCCGGTCCGGTCCGCGCCCGATTTGCAATGCATCAGAACCGGATATTCCAAGGTGTCCCAAAGATCCAAGGCCGCAAGCAGGGTCGGCTTCTCCATCGGGCTCCGCGACCGAATGGGAAAATCGACCAGGGTCAGGCCGAGGTCTGCGCAAGCCTCCCGCTCCAACAGATAGCCACCGTCATTCTCCCGCGCTCCTCGGAGATTCAGGATGGTGCGAAATCCCTCGTCCCGCGCGGTCTTCAGGTGGCGCGGTGCTGGCTGCGCAGCGCGCCAGAGATCGTCGGTCACACGGTTTTTGTGGAGATAGAGTTCCCGCAAGAAGCCGTGATCAACCAGCAACAGGTCCCGCCATGCGCGTCTGCGGGCGGGACCGACAAGCGGTTGAAAAGCGGTGGCGGGTTTCGGCAGGTCGACCATGCCGCTTCGGGTAGCATGGTCGACCGCGCCGGGGAAGCACATCGA
Organism: uncultured Rhodospirillaceae bacterium; assembly: GCA_937891725.1. GTDB lineage: Bacteria > Pseudomonadota > Alphaproteobacteria > Thalassobaculales > Thalassobaculaceae > JANSYC01. The sequence goes on from CALAHL010000499.1 coordinate 750, forward strand.
GTAATAAGGCGGCTACTCTGCTACTCTGCCATCACGCCCATCGGGCGGTTTGCGTCCTCGCCTGTGGTTTCGGCACGCGCACCGGCTGAGCCAGCCGAGGATTTGCTTGCCCTCAATGCGGTAGGAATCTCTTCGACCTCATCGACCCAATAGGGATGGGGGCCATAGACTTCGACCAGATAGTCGACGAAGGCGCGGACCTTTGGCGAAAGATGGCGGTTCGAGGGATATACCGCGTAGATCGGGACATCTTCCCGGACCGCATCGTCCAAGATCGAGATCAAACGACCGTCCTGAAGATACTTCCCGACCATGTGGCCGGCCAACATGCACACACCGGCCCCAGCGAGGGCGAGCGAGAGGATGCTGTCGCCGTTATTGGTGGTGATCGTTCCCTGCGCCTTCACGACTTTCTGTTCGTCGTCATGCAGGAAATGCCAGTCGTTGATCGGCGATCCCGGCGGCAGGGTGATCAGTGCGTGATCGTTGAGATCCTCCGGTCGCTGGGGCGTGCCCCATTTCGCCAGATAGTCCGGAGCGGCGACCAGCTTGCGGTCGTTGGCCGCGAGCTTTCGGGCAATCAGCGAACTGTCCTTCAATTGGGCAATTCGGATTGCCAGATCGATGCCTTCCTCCACCAGATCCACCAGCCGATCGGCCACCAGCATCTGGACCTGCACCTCGGGATGGCGATCCATGAACCCTGGAAGGTGCGGCGCCACATGACGATGGGCGAAGGTGGTAGGGGCGGTGATCCGCAGCAGACCTCGTGGTGAGGCGTGGGCTTGACTGACGGCGGCTTCGGCCTCGTCGACATCCGCTAGGATTCGCTTGGCCCGCTCGTAGTAAGCTGAGCCGACTTCCGTCAGGCTGACCCGGCGGGTGGTGCGATTGAGCAAACGGACACCGAGTCGGTCCTCAAGGGCCGACAGCTGTTTCGAGACGACAGACGGCGACAGATTCATCGAGCGCGCGGCCCCTGCAAGGCTGCTGTTCTCGACCACGGCGGCAAATATCGACATGCCAGTTAATACATCCAAGGCGCTTCTCCCTCGATGCCACGGATTATTCATTCCCACACAGAATGAATTCCATGAGCTTTTATCGTATTCATCGTCATAAGGGAAGAGCCTAGGTTAAATCCATCAACTGGACCCGAGCCCTTCGCTCCCCGCGTCATTCCGGCCAGGTCCAAACAATGGAGGTTGATCATGGAACGTATCAACAACATGCCTGCCGACCAGATGCATAAGTATGTCGCTTACGGCCGCTCTCTCCAAGGTAAAGCGATGCGTGACGCGATTGCCGCGAGTTTCTCCTGGATTGTCAGGACGCTCCAGGCTGCCTTTGGCCGCCGTGCGGAGGTCCGCCTGGGCTGCTCAGATTGCGGCGCCCACGCTTAATATTGCTGAATTTCTGAGCACTTGAAAGAGGGTCGGTCTGAAGACGGCACTTCCCCGCCCTTGCAGGCCTTTCTCCCCCCTGAGGCCCTCTTTCGAAACTGGCACCGCGTCATTGCGGTGCTTTTTTTTTGCATGGCATCCCTCAGCGCGAGGTGCGACACAGTCCTGTAAGACTTGTGTCGATAAGACAGCCGCAATGGAGAATGCCCGATGACCACGAATCACCCGCCGCATCGCGATACCGACCTCGCGGGTATGATGGGATTTGCGGACAAGGAAACCGGCGCCCTCGTGCCGCCGATCCATAACGCGACCACCTTCGAACGCGCGCCCGGGGAGGTCAGCACGCCGGGTGGGTTTAACTACAGTCGGACAGACTCTCCGGCCTGGACCCAGGTTGAAGATCTGCTGACCCGGTTGGAGGGCGGGGCCGCATCCATGGTGCTTGCGTCGGGAATGTCGGCCGCGACGATTCCGTTTCTTGCCTTGGAACCGGGTGCCCATGTGGTGGTTCAGGACGTGATGTACTGGGGCATCCGTACCTGGTTGAATGATTTCGCCGTGCATTGGGGCATTGATGTGGAATTCGCCGAGGCCGGCTCGCTCGCCTCTCTGGAAGCGCTGGTGAAGCCGGGCAAGACCCGCCTGATCTGGATCGAAACTCCAGCTAATCCGATGTGGAATGTGATCGACATCGCTGCCGCCGCCGAGATTGCGCACGGTGCTGGAGCTGTGTTGGTCGTCGATTCCACGGTGGCGACGCCGATTTTGACCCGTCCTTTGGAATTCGGGGCCGATTTTGTCATGCACTCGGCCACGAAATACCTCAACGGTCACAGTGATGTTCTGGCCGGTGTCCTGGTAACGGCACGTGACAATGATCTCTGGCAGCGGATGCGCCGGATCCGCAAGGATCTGGGCATGGTTCTTGGCCCTCAGGAATCCTGGCTGTTGCTGCGGGGGATGCGCACGTTGCACCTGCGCGTCGAGCGCGCCAGCCAGAACGCGATGGCGCTTGCGGAAGCGTTGGCGACCCATCCCAACGTCCTTGAGGTCCTGTATCCGGGTTTGCCGACCCATCCGGGGCATGCGGTCTCCATCCGGCAGATGACCGGTGGTTTCGGCGGCATGATGTCGGTGCGGGTGCGCGGCGGCAAGGAAGGCGCGCTGGGCGTCATGCGGCGCTTGAAACTGTTCGCCAGCGCCACCTCGCTCGGTGGGACCGAGAGCCTGGTCGAGCACCGCCGCTCGACCGAGGGAGTGGACTCGCCGGTTCCGGACGATCTGATCCGGCTCTCGGTCGGGGTCGAATACGCCGATGATCTGATTGAGGATTGGCTGTCCGCCTTAAACGGCTAGGCAGGGGTCGTCCCTATTGCTGGACCCGGTTCCGTTGCGCACCTACCATGCCTGAAAGTGGGCGGGAACGGGTCGCAGACGCGGCGGAAAGGATGGAGATGGCGGGGCGCACCGCGCTCACCACCATGGTGATCGGTAAGGACTACCAGGAGATGTGGAACGGCCTCTATCGCAAGAGCGTGGAGGCCTACGCCGCAAAGCACGGCTACGATCTGGTCATCATCGACGATTATATCGACCCGAGTCCGCGCGGCCGCGAGCGGACACCGCATTGGCAGAAATGCCTGATCCTGGAGCATGAGGTCCTGAAGACCTACGACCACGTGGTCTGGATCGACGCTGATATTTTCGTGAACTTCCACACCGCCCCCTGCATCATTGCCGATCATGGCGGCGGTGACGGGATCGGGGTCGTGACCTTCGGTTCGACCATGCCGAACGCTGAAACGTTGGAGAATCGCTGGGACCGCGCCCACCGCTACGGCAGCGGCGACTTCAAACGCGAGCGTGGGCCGACAGCCCCAGAACGCTATGGCCAGGCCGGATTGCCGGAAGACCAGCCCGAGATGGTGAATACCGGCGTGATGGTCTTGCGTCCGGACAAACACACGGCCTTTCTGCGGGACGTGTACGAGACTGGAACCGAGAACCCGATGTCCGCGATGGAACAGATGTGGCTGTCCTACCGGATGTTCCAGGAGGGTCTGGTTACCCCGCTCGACACCCGGTTCAACAAGATCTGGAGCGAGGAACTGGTTCAGAACTATCCATTCCTGATGAACAGCGGAATGCGGGCGCAGGTGCCGATCATAGCGCTCTGCGTTACCGCGGCGTGGTTGAATGGATACTTCCTGCATTTCCTGGCCGACGGGTTCTCGCGTGGGGATGTCCGTTACATCATGACCATGTTCGACGAGCCGTCGCAGATCAGCCTGGAAGCCTTGATGAAGGCCGGCAGCAAGCGATGAGCGGGGATCCGGTCCTTGATGCCTTGAACGCTGCGGCGGCTTCCCCGGAGCGCGCGGCCGCGATCCTGGAGACTGCGCGCGCGCGGAGTCCGGATGCCGCGAATGACCCGAGGTTGCTGCTGTCCCTGTCACGCGCCCATGAGGCGGCGGGGCGCCTCAAAGGCGCGGTCGAACCGGTCCAGGCGCTTTTGGGCACCCATCCGAACCTTGCCGCCGGCTGGGCCCGGCTGGGTTCGGTTTTCTTGGCGGGCGGCGTTTTCGCGCAGGCCGAGCAAGCGCTTGCCCGCGCCACCGAGCTCGACCCGAACGATGCGGATATCCGGGTCGTCCAGGCCGAGTTGCTGACCTTCGCCGGTCGACTGGAGGAGGCGCGGTCGGCACTGAACACGGTGGCCGCGCTCCGGGGAATTCCCGTAGCGGTTCCGCCGATCCGGGCCATCGTTATCCCGGTCCTGCTCAATGAACCCGGTGGCAAGCACGACGTGGCGGCGTTGCTCGGCGATCTGGCAGACTTCGATGGCGAAGTGATCGCGGTCTTCAATGACCCTGATGCCTGTGCCGCACTGAAGGATCACCCGCGGCTGAGCCGCCATGCCCTGTGCAGTCAGAATGTCGGGGTCGGGCGCGCTTGGAACATCGGTCTCAACCTCACCGAGGCGCCGATCGTCTTTGTTCTTAACAGTGATCTGCGGATCGACGATCTCCGGTGCCTCTCCGATCTCGAAGCGGTTCTGATCGATGACGAGACCGTCGCCATCGCCGGCGTGGCCGGAGAGCTGATCGACCCGGACAGCCTGAACCCGACGCGCACGCTGGCACCTGGCGGGTTTCAGGGGCGGGTCACGGTGGACAGCGTGCAGGGGCATTTTTTTGCCCTCCACGCCGAGCGGTTTGCAGAGGCGGGCCTGTCCTTCGACACCCGGCTTGCACCGTTCTTCTGCGAGGAGATCGATATCGGCCGCCAGGCGCAGCGGGCCGGTCTTGTGGTGCGGGCCGTGGCGACCGATGGGTGGCGCCATGCGGTGGGGATCAGCCGGACGGACTATCCGGTCCGCTATTTGGGGCGGCCGGTCGACCGGGACCTGGCCTTGCTGGGAAACCGGATCCAGCTGCGGGAGAAATGGCGGCGGCAGCGGGACGCTGCGGTACGTGAACCAGCACTCGCGTTGCCCGAGACCGCCCGAGCCATCGCCACTGAACCCGCCGCGCCGCAAAGTGCCGCGGATCGGGCGGAGGATCATTACTACCTCTACTCCCGCCCCGAGGTGCGAGCCCTCGTTCCGAAGCGTGCGCGTCGCGTTCTGGACATCGGCTGTGGGGCAGGGGCGTTGGGAGCCGAACTCAAGAAAGACCTTGGCTGCGAGGTTTGGGGGGTGGAGTTCCAAGCCGATGTGGCCGACCAGGCACGTACCAGACTGGACCACGTCCTGTCCGGCGATGTCTTTCAATTGGCGGACCAACTCCCGCCGCACAAGTTCGATACGGTGATCCTCGCCGATGTGCTGGAGCATGTGATCGACGGCGATGGCCTGCTCGGCATCGTGAAGAACAAGCTGGCTCCGGGCGGACGGCTTGTGATGAGCCTCCCGAACATCGCCCACTGGTCGATCGTCGTGGGCCTGATGCAGGGGCAATGGGAATACGCGGAAGAGGGGCTGCTGGACCGCACG
>CALAHL010000500.1 GCA_937891725.1 uncultured Rhodospirillaceae bacterium
GGAGGAGACCGGCAGCGTGTCCGCAACCGCCGCCCGGTTGGGTATCACACAATCCGCCGCCTCCCATCGTCTGAAGGAGGCGGAACGGCGGATCGGCGCAGCCCTGGTCGTGCGGGCCGACGGACACCTGCTGCTGACGCCGGAGGGCGAACGGCTGCGGATCTTCGCCGACCGGACGCTGGAGGAACTGGTCCGGATTGAGGCGGAGATCGACAGTGCGCGCGCCGGGGGCAAGGTGCTGGTGCGACTCGGCCAGGCGACCTACAGCCGGTATCATTGGCTGCCGGGCTTCCTGGATTTCCTGGAGGCGCGGGACCCGGAGCTGAATTTCGACCTGTCCGGTCGCGCGACCCAACGGCCGCTGGCGTCTTTACTCGAGGGGGTGGTCGACGTCTCGACGATCTACGGCCGGCCCTCTGCCTCCCAGCGTTTCCGCTGGCACCATCTGGCGACCGACCCGCTGGTCGCGGTCATGGCCCCGGATCACCCGCTTGCGGTCGAGGACTACGTCGACTCCTCGCTGATCGCCCCGCACCGGGTGTTCACCTATCCGTTCGCGACCGAGCCGGGCTTCGAGTGGGAGACCCTGATCGGGCGTCCGGTCGTTCCCTATTCCCGTCTGACCCCGATGCCGTCCCCGGAATCGACCATCGATCTGCTGCGCGCGGGATACGGCGTGGCGCTGTTCAGCCGCTGGGCGATCGAGCCGGAGATCGCCGACGGCACCCTGGTGGTCCGGCCGGTCGGCCTGTCGCTCGACTGGTGGGCGGTCACCCGCGCCGAGGACGGCGACGACAGCCCGGCGATGCGGTTGGTCCGACTGTTCCTCGACTGGGCCGAGGACCGACGCGGACGCGGCCTGGCGACCCTGGGCTTTGACGATCGCAAACAGGAGGAGTGACGAGCTATTCGGCCGCCGCCGCCTGGTCGCACAGGACGGCCAGGAACCGGTCGCCGAACTTCTCGAGCTTGGAGGCACCGACCCCATGGACGGTGCCGAGGTCCTCGATCGAGGTCGGGTGCCGGGCCGCCATCTCGATCAGGCTGCGGTCGTTGAACACCACATAGGCGGGCACCGAATTCTCCTTGGCGATCCGCAGCCGCAGCTCCTTCAGGCGCGCCATTAGAGCGGCGTCGGCATCATCGGCATGGGGATGCGGGGTCGACGCACTGCCCGAGGCTCGGGTCTTGCGCAGAACCGGTTTGCGGATCGTGATCCGTTCCTCCGCCTTCAGCACCAGCCGGCCCCGCTCAGTCGGGCGCAAGGCGCCCCAGCCGTCGAGGTCCAGATCCAGAATGCCCATCGCCACCAATTGCCGGACGATCGAACGCCAGCCGTCCTTCTTGAATTCTGGCCCGACCCCGAAGGTCGGCAGCACGTCATGGCCGTAGCGCTTGATCGTCTCCGTTTCCGCCCCGGTCACGATGTCGACGATGTGCCCGGCTCCGAACCGGCAGCCGGTGCGCAAGATGGCGGACATGATCTTCTGGGCCGGCTCGGTGCCGTCGATCACCTCGGGCGGCTCCCGGCAGACGTCGCAATTCCCGCAATCGGCCGCACGCGGCTCCCCGAACGCGGCCAACAGCGAGCGGCGCCGGCATTCGGTGGTCTCGCACAGCCCCAACAGCGCATTCAGCCGCCGATGGTCGATCCGGCGCTTGTCCGGCTCCGCCCCGCTCTCCTCGATGAAGCGGCGGCGGGTCCGGATGTCTTCCATGCCGTACAGCATCTGGGCGGTCGCGGCCTCCCCGTCCCGACCGGCCCGGCCGATCTCCTGGTAGTAGGCCTCAAGCGAGCCGGGCACGTCGGTGTGGAACACGAACCGCACATCCGGTTTGTCGATCCCCATCCCGAACGCGATGGTCGCCACCATGATGATCCCGCTTTCGGTCGCGAACCGGTCCTGGTTGGCGGCCCGGATCTCCTGGCTCATTCCGGCGTGATAGGGGATGGCAGAGTAGCCCTCGGCGGACAGCGTGCGGGCGGTCTCGTCGACCATCTTGCGGGACAGACAGTAGACAATGCCGCTCTGCCCCTTTCGACCGTCCAGGAAGGCCAGGAGCTGTTTCTTGGGCTGGGATTTTTCCATGATCCGCAGCTCGATATTCGGCCGGTCGAAGCCGAACACGAACACCGCCGCATCCGGACCCAGCAGCCGGTCGACGATCTCGTCCCGCGTGGCCTGATCGGCGGTCGCGGTGAAGGCGGCGAAGGCGGCGTTCGGAAAGGCTTCCCGCAAACGCGGCAGCCCCAGATATTCCGGCCGGAAGCTGAACCCCCACTGGCTGATGCAATGGGCCTCGTCCACCACGATCCGGCGGACCGGGGCACGGGCCAGCCCGTCCAGAATACCATCCAGCAGCAGCCGTTCGGGAGAGACATAGAGCAGCCGCAGCTCGCCTGCGATGGCGGCCCGGAAGGCCGCCGCGTTGATTTCCCGGTCCTGGCCCGAATGCATGGCTGCGGCCGCCACATCCTGCAGCCGCAACCCCTTCACCTGATCGTCCATCAGCGCGATCAGCGGCGAGACCACGATGGTGAGCGAGCGGTCCTCGACCACGGCCGGCAGCTGATAGCACAGTGACTTACCCGCGCCGGTCGGCATGACGGCCAACGTGTCCCGACCCGCCAGCACCGCCTCGACCACCTCGGCCTGGCCGGGCCTAAAAGCCGAGAACCCGAACACCCGATGCAGGGCCTCGGTCGGGCTCTCAGGCGCGGGTGTGGGCGCCAACGGATGTGCGGATTGGGACGAGAGCACGGGCTGAACAGCCATACGCGGGACGTTTCCGGGTCGGTGAAGCGAGATGCCCACGCTATCACCCGCCCGCGTTCAAGCCGATGCACTATCGGCCCGGCGCGGAAATCCGGGCGCGCGGCCGAGCGTGGCCGCGCGATGACATCCCCGAATCGCCGAAGGTCAGCTCTTCGCGTGCTTGCCGGTCAGCTGCGGGGTATATGGACCCGGCTTGCCGCTTTCCTTGTGCTGAAGCCGGGTGATCCGATCCCAGCCGCGCTTCAGCGGGTCCGAGATCTTGACCACCAAGGTCCCCAAGCCCTCGACACTGTGCTCGATCACATCACCGTCCATGAACGGGTTCAGCCCCCGGTGGTTGGTGCCGGTGGCGACGATGTCGCCCGGCTCCAGCGCGTGGATCGAACTGAGCCATTCGATGCAGCGTGGGATCTTGTGGGCCATGTCGGAGGTGTTGAAATCCTGCATCACGGTGCCGTTCACCGTCAGCCGCACCTGCAGATTATGCGGATCGGCGATCTCGTCGGCGGTCACCAGATAGGGGCCGATCGGCGCGAAGGTGTCGCGGGACTTCACCTGAAAGAAGGTGTTCCCCGCCGGCGGCAGATCGCGGGCCGAGCCGTCGATGAAATTCATGTAGCCGAAGACGTAATCCATCGCCTCGGACGCAGGCACATGGCTGGCGTGCTTGCCGATCACGATGGCCATCTCCGCCTCACCTTCGAACACGCCGGCGGGCACGTCCGGCAGCACCATGGTGTCCTGGGTGCCGATGATGGCACTGGCGGATTTGTGGAAGGCATTGATCAGGGGCGGCTCCTTAAGCGTACCGTCCTCCATGTAGTTGGTCGCCATGCAGTCGATCTGCCGCGGCAGCGGCACCGGCGGGCGCACCCGCACATCGCCGAGCGCGATCCCCGGACCCGACGCCACGGCCGCCTCGATCTTCGGCTTGACGGCGCCGTACTGCGCGATCACGGCGGCGATCAGCCCCCGCGTGTCCAAATGCGGCAGATCCGCGACGGCGGCGGTGATATCCACCACCTGGTCGGTGCCCTTGAGGACGCCCAGCCGCCAGTCACCGGCGCTCGAATGGTCGAAATACATAAACTTCACGACGTTTCCCCTATTCGGATGTTGGCCTCGTCAGCCGGAATGGAGGCCGATCATAGGCGTGCGTCGATCCATCGGAAAGATCCTGATCCACCACATGATCTGTGCGGAGCGCGCCGTATTTGAGGCGCAACTGGCCGCACATCGGAAGAGGACCTCGTCGCGGCAGCGTCCGGTATGGCGTGCGATCACGTTGACGTTCCGGGCGGGCTGGGCTATCCGGGCGGCGTGCAGAAACAAGCTCCCATTCTCTTCATCGGCGGCCTCGGCGGCTCGGGCACCCGGGCCGTCGCCGGAGCTGTGGCGGGTCTCGGATATTTTCCGGGCGACTGCCTAAACGACTCCAACGACAACCTGATCTTCACGGAGCTTTTCAAACGGCCCCGATGGCTGCGTCGGGGGGCATCCGATGCGGCGATCATCAGGCGGCTCCAGATCTTCGAATGGGCCATGCGGCGTGGCGTCAACCTGCCGACGCTTTTGGCCGCGCCCAATCTTTGGCGCTTTCGGTGCCTCCAGCCGAACGGCCTCGCCGGAAAGCCCGACGCGATCGGCTGGATGACCAAGGAGCCGAACTGCCACATCTTCGCGGATCATATTCTGAAGCGCTGGCCAGATGCGATGTTCCTCCATGTGACCCGCCACCCGCTGGACATGGCGTTCAGCGACAACAAGGGTCAGCTCGGCAACTGGGCCTGGATGTTCGACCTTGTCCCCTCCGCCTTTCCAGCTCCCGAAGCGGCCCAACTGGAATATTGGATACGCACGCAGAAGCGCCTCGACGATCTGATGTCCAGCTATCCCGGCCGCATTCATCCACTGAACTTCGACAGGTTCGCCGAGGCACCGGAACGCGAACTGACAGCAATCGTGGATGTCCTGAACCTGGACGTTCCGAAGGAGCGTATCCGAGCAGCCGTGTCGGAGGTTATACGGCCTGATACGATCGGCCGGTGGCGCAGCCGGGACCTTTCGATCTTCTCGGCCGAGCAACTGGCGTTCTGTGCCCAGGCCGGTTGGCCGATCGACCAAAGTGACGGAACGTAGGAAATGACGGACCAGGACAACGGGCCCAATCGTACGGACCCCAAACGCATCGACCCGTCAGCCGGATCGGACGGCATTCCCACGCTTTACCTCGTCGCCACACCGATCGGAAATCTGGAAGACATCACCGCACGCGCCCTCCGAATTTTGGGCGAAGTCGACACCATCGCCTGTGAGGATACCCGCAAGACCCGTGGATTGCTGACCCATTTCGGCATCACCGGCAAACGCCTGATCGCCTGCCATGACCACAACGAGCGAGCCAGCGCCGGCGGCATCGTCGGTCTGTTGCAGCGGGGACAGAGCGTCGCGCTGTGCTCGGATGCGGGCATGCCGGTGGTCAATGATCCCGGCTATCGGGTGACCAAGGCGGTTCTGGAAGCGGGTTACGAGGTCACAGTGGTTCCGGGCCCATCCGCCGTGCTCAGCGCCTTGGTGCTCTCGAACCTGCCGCCGGACAAGTTCGTCTTTCTGGGCTTTGCGCCGCGCAAGCCCGGACAGCGAAAGAACTGGCTGCTCGCAGCCGGTCACCACCGCTGCACCATGGTGCTGATGGAAGCCCCGCACCGGCTGCCGGACCTTCTTCGAGATGCGTTTGAGGTTTATGGCGATATTCCCGCCTCGGTGTCGCTCGAAATCACCAAGATGTACGAGCAGACCGCACGCGGACCGCTCTCTGACTTGATCGACCGTTTTGTCGAACCACCACGGGGCGAAGTCATGGTTGTGCTGGACGGCAGCGCCCTTCCCAAGCCCTAAGAACCGAACCCAACGAAACCTGCCATATACCCCTTGCAAACCCTCGACTTCGCGGGCTGCCCTACAAATTATTCGGAACCATGACGCGTTAATGGTTCCCTGAGTCGAATTCAGATTGTACCCTCTGCACGAGGCATGCGGCGCAAGCTCCCTTTGTTTTAGTGTAAAGCGCATAAAACAAAGACGGTTGATCAACCTTGTGGGATCAATCTGTATGGAGACAGGTCGAAATGCAGACAAGATGATTGTCTTTTCACAATCATTGCAGCGGAGAGGGACTCAATCCAATGGTCAGCAGCAGACCTCCTCCTTATGTCACCCTGCTTCCCAGTGTGGATTGTGATCTGGGCCGGTGGCTGCTGCAGCATTATGGGGTCAGCTACAAAGAATACCCGCATGCGCCGATCTGGCACGTGATCACCCTGTTTTCGATGGGTCTGGGAAAGAACGACTACCCGGTCATCGTGCGCAAACCCAACCTGTACCCCACGATCGAGAAGATCTTCGATTACTACGAGCCGCAGGCGTCGCCCGACCGGAGTCTGCTGCCCGGTGATTTCGAGATGCGAAAGACCCTGATGGCGGCCCAACACGACTTCCGGTTCAACATGGGCACCGGGACGGTTCAGTGGGCTTATTTTCATTTCCTGCCGCACAAGAACCTGACCTGGAAATCCTTCACGACCGGGGTGCCCTGGTACGAGACTTTGACGGTCTGGGGCGCCTATCCGGTGATCAAGTATCTGATGTTCAAGGGGCTCAACCTGAGTCCGAAAGTGGCCGAGACCGGATTGGCCGCGGTTCGGGCCGGGTTTGACAAGGTCGACGCGCTGCTCGCCGACGGGCGCAAATTTCTCTACGCCGACCGGCTGACTATCGCCGATCTGGCGTTCGCCGCGTCGGCCGCCCCAATGGTGCTGGCGAACGGCTATCAGGGCCATCTGCCGACCATCGACAAGG
>CALAHL010000501.1 GCA_937891725.1 uncultured Rhodospirillaceae bacterium
ACATTCCATAACAATCGAGTTGTTGGAAAAAGATATGGATCCTTTACGCTGAGTATTAGCTTCATCATAATAATAGAAAATCACATAATCGACGCCAGTAGCATCAGTGGCAGCGTATTGTATCTCAATGGTGTCACCAAGTTCATAATCATTTTGTAATAAAGAAAAGCTCGTTATTCTGGGAGCAGAAATATCAGGCATTATTTCTTCCTTTAACTTTACGCAACCAACCCACTATAGCTGTCATTCACATCACCAATCAGGATGCCAGTGAGGCTTAGGTCTGTTGCTGAAGTGAGATCTGTAATGGTGATACCTTTGACCTTCCCCCCATCCCAGGGCCCCGCGCCCCGGACCACGGGCTTCTAGTATTAGCCTGGTAAATTCATTTGGGGATAATTTTGTTTGGTAACCGCATCTCTATTAAGCCACCAAGTACACGCTAAACCGTGCAATTGCTCTCGCTGAGTGGCATCAATTATTGAGCGCATAGATTCAGGCTGCGCCAGCAACCCGATTCGAATTCTCATTTGTCTGACAGCACCATGAAGAAGCACGGTCGTGCAGAGATTCTCGTGACGGACAAGCTGCGCTCCTACGGCGCGGCGCTGAAGGACCTGGGTTCCGCGGACCGGCAGGAAATTGGACGCTGGGCGAACAATCGAGCCGAGAACTCGCACCTGCCCTTCCGACGACGGGAGCGGGCGATGCTCCGCTTCAGGCGCATGCGAAGTCTTCAGAAGTTCGCCGCCGTCGACGCTTCTGTTTCGAACCACTTCAACCAGGAACGCAGCCTCTCAAGCCGACACCTCTTCAAGGCCAACCGAGCCGCCGCTCTCGCCGAGTGGCGTCAGCTTGGTGCTGAATAGGGACAGCCATACTGTCCTTGCGGAGACAGGTTCGAATCCGTCTGACAGCACCGTTCGGTTTGGTAGAGGAGAGATCGTGATAGATGAACCGAATGACCAAGCGCTGTTTCGGCAATGGATCGGGATTGAGGTTTCGGCACACCGCACCATCCGCAGACCCAGGGGAAGATCGAACGCTGGCATCATATGATGAAGAACCATGTTCTGCAGGAAAATTACTGCTTGCTCGGAGACCTCGAACGGCAGATTGGCACCTTCCTCGATCACTACAACAACCATCGCAACCACGAGCGACTCGTACAGACCCGTCAGATCTCAGCATAGTTCTGGTCGCTCGTCCAAAGGTGGCCGATCTTGAACAGTTTCTGGCCCTTGAGGTCAACGATGTTGTTCCTCCCTGCAAGATAGTTCTCCGACGACACGTGATTTCAACCACGCGGGAATTGGTGCGGGCCTGAGTCCCATGGGTCTCCGAACGGGAGAAAATTGTCCAATGGAATTGACAAAGCTTTGCAGGAGAACTGGACCATGAGGAATACCGCTCGGTTATTGAAGGCAAGCCTTCCCGCGCTGATGTTCGCGTCCGCGGTGACCGCGCGGGAGGACTATGTCCGTCTGCGGCTGAACTGGATGTACTACGGCTCACACTCGCCGTTCTCGCTTGGACTTGACGCCGGTTATTGCGAGAACGAAGGCATCGACCTCGACATCCGCTCGGGCAACGGATCCTCGGCCCCAGCGCGGCTGGTGGCGAACGGCGATAGCGGCTTTGCCTATGGCTCCTACGCCGCAATGGTAACGCTGGCCTCGCAAGGTGCACCGCTGAACTCGATCGGTGTCATCGACGCCATGGGAACCGAGGCCGTAATCGTACGGCCGGACACCGGCGTCAGCTCTGTCGCCGACCTCAAGGGCAAGAGGTTCCTGACTACCTCGAATGCAGGCGTGAAAACCTTCTTCCCGCTGCCGGAATGTCTGCTGATCCCCTGGCACATCTCTGTTCAGCGAAAGGCTGCCTGACTCATGCCTACTGCCAAGGACGCCCGTCACGGGATTGTTTTCCGCGATCCCTACAGCTACTTTGCGCATCCCGAGGCGATCCGGCTGCGCGATGGCGCCATCGTCATGGTGTTCAACCGCGCGCCCCGGCGCGAGGTCATTATGCACCCGCCGCAAGACCCGATGTTCATGAACATGGTGACACGCTCGACGGACGAAGGCGAGACATGGTCCGCGCCCGAGGTCGCCCCCGGCTATGGCTGGACCGGCACCGAATGCGCCGGGCTGACAGAGCTGCCGGATGGCCGGGTGATGCTTAACAATTGGAAAGGAACATGGCTGCCATTGTCGCAGGCGCGCTCCATGCCGCCGGAACCGCTGATGACTTGGCCGGCAGAGCTGTTGTCGCCTTGGATCGCGGCAGGAGTGTATTCCGGCCACGAAGTGGAACGGAACCCCGAGGCCCACGCGCCATGGGTAAGGAACGGAGGACGGTGTTTTG
>CALAHL010000502.1 GCA_937891725.1 uncultured Rhodospirillaceae bacterium
TCACCGCGACGTCGAAGGCTTCGACCGACAGCATGCTCAGCGCCTGCTGCCCGTCGGCCACCACAATCACCTCGTCTGAAACGCCGGACAGCAGGTCCGCGAACAGATCCCGGTTCATCTCGACATCGTCGGCGAGCAGGATTCGACCGAACTTCTGTCGAATTTCCGCTGGGACCTCACCATAGGTGGGTGAGAGCGTTTCCGTCGCCGCCGCATGCCGATAGGGCAGGGTAACGATAAATTCCGATCCGAAGCCGACGGCGCTTTCCAGGCGAAGGTCACCGCCGAGCACATCGACCACCTTTCGGACGATGGCCAGCCCCAAGCCGGCCCCGCTCTCCGTCCGGCCGGTTTGAAAATGACGATCATCGGCCTGCACAAAGGCGTCGAAGATCACATCTCGCTGATGGTCGGGGATTCCGGGTCCGGTGTCCTTCACCGAGATCTCGAGCCGGTTGCCGGAGCCGTCGGCCTGCGCCACCACCTTCGATACGGTGACCATGACCTGGCCCCGTTTGGTATACCGGATCGCGTTGGAGATCAGGTTGATCAGCACCTGACGCACCCGCAGCGGATCGGTCACAACTCGGGTGGGCACGTCGGGGGCAATATCCACGGAGAGGGTCAATCCCTTGGCCTCGGCCGTTCCTGCGGACTCGCGTTCGATCTGGTCAATCAGTGCCCTAAGGTCGATCGGCTCCTCGTGCAGGATCAAGGTGTCCTGCTCCATCCTGGAGAATTCCAGAATGTCCCCTAGCAAGCTCTGCAAAGATCGGGATGCCGTCGCGATCCGCTCAAGTACGGTTCGCGCTCGAACCTCCAGGGGTTCGCGGCGCAGGATCTCGGTAAAGCCGAGAATGCCGGCCAAAGGCGTCCGGATTTCATGGCTCATCATCGCCAGAAAGCGGGTCCGGGCCTGCGAGGCCTCGGTCAATTCGGCGGCCGTCTCGGTCAACTGCTGATTTGCCAGCGCGAGTTCCTGATGGGACGGCGTCGCCAGCACGCGCGGAAGCAGCGGCCAGAGCACGATCGCGGTGATCGCGGACACCGCCGCCGTGAGAGCCTTGGCGACACTCGACACATTATAGATTGGCTCCCACAGGGTCACGATCGCCAGGACATGGGTGAAGCCGCAGGCGACGATGAACAGGCTGAAAAGGTGCAGAACCCCGTGCGGATTAAGGTCCGGTCGGCGCCTGAGGATGATGAACAAAACCGCTGGGATCGAGAAGTAGGACAGCGCGATCACCGCGTCGGAGATCGCATGGACCGCCAGGACATTTTGATCCCAGATCAGGCACATGCCATGAGGGGCAAAGCCCTCGGCACAAAACAACCAGTCGATCACATCACCCTCCCT
>CALAHL010000503.1 GCA_937891725.1 uncultured Rhodospirillaceae bacterium
CGGTCAAGGCGCTGATCCATGAGACCGCCGCCGTGGTGGTGGACGAGGAGATCGAGGAAGCAAGCACGGATCTGCCGGCCGATCCCTATCTGCAGAACTGGCTGGCCGATGCCCGTGCCGATCTGATCGAGCATATCGAGACCTTCGGCCAGCAGAGCCCGGAGCCGCAGGATGCCACGCAAGGCCCGCGTCCCGACCCGTTCAAACGCTACGAGGTCAATGTGCTGGTCGCGAATTCCACCTCCCGCGGCGCGCCGGTCGAGATGGAGGACCACCCGACCCTGGGCAATCTGATCGGCCGGATCGAATACCGGGCGCAGATGGGGGCGATGCTGACCGACTTCACGCTGATCCGGCCGGGCGCGCTGCACCGGGCCAATGGCGGCTATCTGTTGATCAACGGCCGCAAACTTCTGACCCAGCCGCACGCCTGGGACGCGCTCAAACGTGCGCTTTACGGCCAGATCATCACGATCGAGGCACCGTTCGAATCGGCGAGCACGGCGCTGGCCGTCTCGATCCAGCCGACCCCGATTCCGCTTCGGGTCAAGGTGGTGCTGTTCGGCGACCAACAGCTCTATCTCACGCTGCAGTCGATGGATCCGGATTTCGGTGATCTGTTCAAGGTGATCGCCGATTTCGACGAGGTGATGGACCGGGACGCGGCCCATGACGAAATGTTCGCCCGCATGATCGCGACCGTGCAGCAGCGCGAGAAGCTGCGGCCGTTCGATCGCGCGGCGGTGGCCCGGGTGATCGAGCACGGCGCCCGGCTGGTGTCGGACTCGACCAAGATCACCGCCCGGATCGGGCTGATCGCGGATGTGATGCGGGAGGCGGACTATGCCGGACGGGATGCCAAGCACCGGGTGATCCAGGCCGAGGATGTCGACGCCGGAATCGCCGCTCAAGAGCGGCGCGCCGACCGGATCGAGCGCCGCTCCCGCGAAATGATCCTGCGGGAAACCATGCTGGTCACCACCACAGGCGCCACCGTCGGCCAGGTCAACGGGCTCAGCGTTCTGTCGATCGGCGCCACCATGTTCGGCAAACCGACCCGCATCACCGCCCGGGTCCGGATGGGCGGTGGCGAGCTGGGGGGCGGCAAACTGGTGGATATCGAGCGGGAGGTCGAGCTGGGCGGCCCTTTGCATTCCAAGGGCGTGCTGATCCTGCAAGGCTACCTGGCCGGCACCTTCTGCCCCGACACCCCGATCGCCCTGCAAGCCAGTCTGGTGTTCGAGCAATCTTATGGCGGGGTTGACGGCGACAGCGCCTCCTCGACCGAGCTTTACGCCCTGCTCTCGGCCCTGTCGGAGATCCCGATCCGGCAGGGCATCGCGGTCACCGGTTCGGTCAACCAGATGGGCGAGGTCCAGGCAATCGGCGGGGTGAACGAAAAGATCGAGGGCTTCTTCGACATCTGCGCCGAACGCGGACTGACCGGCGATCAGGGCGTGATGATCCCGGCCGCCAATGTCGACAACCTGATGCTGAAGCGCGCCGTGGTCGAAGCCTGCGAAGCCGGCACTTTCCAGATCTGGGCGGTCCGCACCATCGCCGAGGGCGTTGAGATCCTGACCGGGGTCCCGGCGGGCGCGCGCTGCACGGACGGGGCCTTCCCGGAGGGAAGCGTCAACGCCAAGGTCGAGGCGCGGCTCCTGGCATTCGCCGAGCGGGGACGGGCATTCCGCAAGGGAGAATCCTGACAGAAAAAAGGATGCGGACAACATTTATTCGATGCCGCGGAACCAAAGTCTTTTTACGAAGTTTTAAGGTTAGACGGGTAGTTTGGATTTCAGGCTCGATGTTTATCTGAAATCAATGGAAATTTGAATAATGAAATCTAAACACACGTGTTTTTGGACTTGGATTGCCATGGTCCTGATTCTCGGCGCAACAGCCGGCACTCCGGCGCGCGCTTCGGACACGGTTGTGATCGGTGGCACCGGGATGGGTCTGGCGTTGGCCGAGAAGATCACCGAACTGGTCGCTTCCGAGGGGGCCGAATTCAACTACGAGGTCCTCCCGAGCATCGGTTCGTCGGGTGGGCTGCGCGCCCTTGGGGATGGAGCTGTCGATCTCGCGATTTCCGGCAGACGTCTCAAACAGAACGAAGAGGCCGCACACCTGACAGATCGGGCTTGTCTTGTCACACCGCTGCTGTTCGCGTCCGAGCGCAGCACGCCCGGTGGCATCTCGACGGAAAATCTGCCGGCGATCTATTCCGATGCTTCCCGGACGTGGCAGGACGGGACTCCGCTGAAGGTGATCCTTCGCGCCCGAAGCGGTTCGGAGATGCCGTATCTGGCCTCCAAGGTTCCGGGCCTCAAGGAGGCATTCGAAGACGCATACACACGGCCCGGAATCGCAATCGGCGTGACCGATCAGGTCAACGCCGAAATGGCGACCATCATAGAGGGGTCGTTCGCAATTGTGACCCTGCTGCAGATCAAGAGCGAGAAACTCCGTCTCAATGCTCTCACACTCGACGGTGTGGAGCCGAGCGCCCAGGCGGCAGCCAACGGAACATATCCTTTTCCGATCAAGGTTTGTTTCGTTTCCGGTCCGAACGAGGATCCAGGTGTGATTGCGTTTCTGGATAGCCTTCGGTCTGAAAGAGGCCGGGAGATCGTAAGAGAGCTCGGCGCTGTTCTAGTCGAATGAAGCCACGAGCATGACGCCTAACTCCGACTCCCTGAGACGCCTGGAGCGTGTCGCGCGCAACATCGCTGCCGGGTTCAGTCTCACGGTCGGGGTGCTCTTGATCG
>CALAHL010000504.1 GCA_937891725.1 uncultured Rhodospirillaceae bacterium
TGGAATGTTGAATGACTGTACGAAAGCAGTTGGGCTACGCTGTGCCATTTGCGCTTGCCACCATCTTGGCAGGACCCGCGACCGCAGGCGTGATTTTTAATGACGTAGCGGCTATCCGCGACCAGAATCCGACCGGCACGGCATTTGCCCCGCAGCTGACCTCTGAGTACAAGAAGTTGGCGATCTTCGAAGCCGACGAGATGTATGATTGGATCGATGCCGAGAAGCACGCGACCAAGGGGATGATGGCGGCAAACGGCCAGATCCCGATGCCGTCCGATCCGGCCGACTTCAATATCAAGTACGCCGACAAGCTGGCGGAACTTCAGGCGGCCCGCGCCGATCTGGTAAGCCAGATGAATGCAGGCGCACCGACCATTGCTCCTCATGAGGCAGCCGTCGCGCAGGCCAAGTACGACTGCTGGGTTGAGCAGCAGGAAGAGGGCCATCAGCCGGATGATATCGCAGCCTGCCGCGCCGATTTCCTGGCCGCTATGCAGAACCTGCGGAACGCCATGAACACCGTACCGGTGACCAATACCACCGAGGAAATCGCTCGCGAGACCGTGTACTTCGCGTTCGACAAGTCGGATATCACCGCTGAAGCGAGTGCTCAGTTGCAGGCGTTTGTTGCCGAGATGAAGGCAATTCGTCCGGTGGTTACCCTGTTCATCGCCGGTCACACCGATACCTCGGGTCCGTCGGACTACAATGCGCAGCTGTCTCAGCGCCGTGCGCTGGCCGTGCGGGAGGCCCTTGAGGCTGACGGCATGACGGTTCGCGACTATGCCGAACTGGATCTCGAGGCCGAAGGCGAAACCAAGCCGGCCGTGCAGACCGGTGACGGTGTCCGCGAGCGTCTGAATCGTCGGGTTGAGATCATCGCACGTGGTGTGAAGACTCAGACCAAGGTCATTCCGGCCTCCTAACGGATCGGACGGATGATCATCGGGTCGAACCGATAAAGACGACTAAAGGAAAGGCCCCCGTTCGCGGGGGCTTTTTCATGCCGGCGCTGCTTTTGACGTGGTCAAAAGAAAACGACCGGGGGTCACCCGGTCGTTCTTTGTGCAGTGATGTTTGCGCTCAGTCTTCGGTCTTGCTGAGAACGTAGCCGGTACCCGCGCCAACCGCGCCGCCGATTGCCGCGCCGCAGGTCACGCAGCCCCCGGTAACCAATGTTCCCGCAGCACCTACGCCGGCACCGATGGCTCCGCCGGACAGGGTCTTCTGTTGTGTGTTGCTGAGATCGCTGCACCCGGCCACGGAGAGCCCGAGAACAAGTGCAAACGGAATTGCGATGCGTTTCATGTCTTGCTTCCTTTGGTTCGCATATCGCTCTTCCCCCTCAGATAAGGTAACGACGGCTGGACGATCTTCAAGTTTCTTAGGAGATGAAGTTTCGCAGCGGATTGTCGTATTGTACTGGAGATTCTTGTAAAAATAGAAAAGCCCCGACGCGTCATCCGACCCGCCGGGGCTTTTTCTCTGGTTCATGCTCCGCGAAAGTCCTGAGAGGACCTCCGGTCAAAGTCGACCTTACTTCGAAGCTTCTTTGATGTAAGCGATCACGTCCAGGCGATCCTGCTCGTCCTTCAGGCCGGCGAACGCCATCCGGGTGCCCTTCACCACGCCGCGCGGGTCAGCGAGGTAGCTGTCGATCTGCTCTTCGGTCCAGGTGATCCCCGACTCCGCCATTGCCTTCGAATATTTGAAACCGTCCGCGGTTCCGGCCGGGCGACCGACCACACCATAGAGCGACGGACCGACACGGTTCACGCCCTTCTTGACGACATGGCAGGCTTGGCACTGGCGGAACACTTTCTCGCCGGCGGCGGCGTCGCCGTCTGCCACTGCAGGTGCAGCCATTCCGAGAACGAATGCGGCGGCCAAGCTCAAACTAGTCATTTTCAACATCGAATAGTCTCCCTTGATGTCGGTTATTGTTTCCCGATATCCGTTCGCAGATATAGACCATGTTAACGTAGCTTACAGCCCATCCCGTCGGTATCGCGACAAAATGGCCGAAATTGGGCCGTCAAATCCGCCACCGATTGTCAGCAACGCCCGAGTTGGCCATAGTCGGACCGTCAACCGAACCTGACAGATCGGGTCGGTTGGGACACTGAGGCGCGTCCGAAAAAGGCGCGCCGACAACCGCTCTGGAGGGTGCCTGTTCTCATGGCCGCTGTTTTTCCGTTTTCGGCTATCGTCGGCCAAGACGATATGAAACTCGCGTTGCTGATCGCCGCCGTCGACCAAAGCGTGGGCGGTGTTTTGGTGATGGGCGACCGGGGGACCGGCAAATCCACTGCAGTGCGGGCGCTCGCGGCGTTGTTGCCGCCAATGCCGGTGGTGCGCGGCTGTCCTTATAACTGTGATCCGGCGAAGACGGCCGAGGGCTGCGTCTCCGGATGCACCTACCGCGATGCCAAGACCAAACCGGCCAGCATCTCGATCCCAGTGGTCGATCTGCCGTTGGGAGCGACCGAGGATCGGGTGGTGGGTGCTCTGGATCTTGAAAAAGTTCTCGCCCATGGCGAGCGCGCGTTCGAACCGGGTCTGCTGGCCCGCGCCCATCGAGGGTTCCTTTATATCGACGAGGTCAATCTGCTTGAGGATCATCTGGTCGATCTGCTGCTCGATGTGGCGGCGTCCGGCGAGAATGTGGTGGAACGGGAAGGGTTGAGCATTCGGCATCCGGCCAAGTTCGTGCTGGTTGGCAGTGGGAATCCGGAGGAAGGGGAACTGCGGCCGCAGCTGCTGGACCGGTTCGGCTTGTCGCTGGAAGTGCGCACACCCACCGACCTTAAGACACGGGTCGAGGTGGTGCGTCGCCGCGATGATTTTGAGCGGGATCCCGCAGCCTTCGTCGAGAAATGGCAGCCGGAAGAGCAGAAGGTCGTCAAAAAAATCCAGAACGGACGAAAGCGCGTGGCCAATGTCGATGTGCCGGATGCAGCCTTGGAGCGGGCGGCTGAGATCTGTATTGCGCTTGGCACCGATGGATTGCGGGGAGAGCTGACGCTGATCCGGGCGGCGCGGGCTTTGGCGGCGATTGAGGGGAAGAAGGCGGTGACCGACGTCCAGCTTCGGGCGGTCGCACCCACGGCCCTCCGCCACCGGTTGCGGCGGGACCCGTTGGACGAGTCCGGATCGACCGCACGGCTGGACCGGGTCTTGGTTGAGGTTTTCGATCGGGAGGGGGCTGCCGCGTGATCGCATTCGCCTCGGCCCTGGACCAGATACCGGACGGGCCGCCGCCTGCACCCGGCGCCTCCAGTGCTCCCAGCGCTCCCAGTGCAGCTGAATTGGAAGACCGCACGGCGTGGCCGGATGCCCTTTTGGCCGCGACCATCGTTGCCGTCGATCCAGCCGGTGTCGGCGGTGTCGTCGTTCGATCTTTTCCCGGCCCGGTCCGTGATCGTTGGATGGCGTGTGTCACGGGCTTGTTTCCCAAATCGGTGCCGGTCAGACGCGTTCCCCTGCACGTCACCGACGATCGGCTGCTCGGTGGGTTGGATCTGGCGGCGACCTTGCGCAGCGGTCGACCGGTGGCGGAGCGTGGCTTGTTGGTGGAAGCGGACGGGGGCGTGCTGATCCTCGCCATGGCCGAACGGGCGGAGGCGTCGTCTGTTGCCCGCCTGACCGCAACCCTGGACACGGGTGAGGTGGCGGTGGAGCGCGACGGCTTTGCTTTGCGCCATCCGTCCCGGTTCGGTGTGATCGCCTTGGATGAAGGTGTGGATTGGGAAGAACGGCCGACGGCGGGGCTTCGTGACCGGTTGGGATTGCACCTCGATCTCTCCGATGTCTCGGTTCGAGAGGCGGATGTGAGCGTTGCGCCGTTCGACCTCGCCGCGATTGCAAATGCACGCGGTTTGCTGGCGCAGGTCACCATCGAGGACGACCTCGTCGAGGCGCTGTGCGGAACCGCATTGGCTTTGGGTGTGGAGTCGCTTCGGGCGTCCGGGTTGGCGGTCCGCGTGGCCCGTATTCATGCAGCCCTGTGCGGTGTGAGCGCTGTTCGTGCGGAGGATGCGACCGCGGCGGCGCGGCTGGTCCTGGGGCCACGTGCGACCCGGCTACCGATGCCGGAGCCTGAGGAGCAGCCGGAGCCGGAGGCGCAGTCCAGCGAGCCTGAACAACCGCCCAATCCACCCGACGATCCCGCCAATGAGCCACCAGCAGACTCGACCGAGAACGAAACCCAATCCCAGACGCCCCAACAGGATTTGGACAAGCCTCTGGAAGACCAGGTGTTGGAGGCGGCCGAGGCGGCCATTCCGCTTGGTTTGCTGGCGATGCTGCAGGCCGATACCCGACGGCGCGCGGCAGGCTCAACCGGCGGCAAAGCCGGAGCTGCCCAAATCGTGCAGCGCGGCGGCCGTCCGATGGGAAGCCGTAGGGGGGAGCTGAAACCGGGCGTGCGGGTTGCCGTCCTCGACACCTTGCGGGTGGCAGCTCCTTGGCAGCGTCTTCGCCGCCTTGAGATTTCGCAGGCTGAAGCCTCCAACACGGATGTCTCACCCCGCGTCCTTGTCCGCCCTGACGATATCCGTGTGACCCGGTTCAAGCGCCGACGTGGCACGGTGACCATTTTTGCGGTCGATGCATCGGGCTCCGCCTCGCTGAACCGTTTGGCTGAGGCGAAAGGCGCGGTGGAGCTGTTATTGGCCGATTGCTACGTGCGCCGTGACGAGGTGGCCTTGATCTCATTCCGAGGGGCGGGGGCCGAGGTGTTGTTGCCGCCCACCCGTTCGCTGACCCGTGCCAAGCGTCAGCTGGGTGTCTTGCCGGGGGGTGGGGGAACGCCGCTGGCTGCGGGCATCGATGCGGCGGCGGTTCTGGCGGAGCGGATCGTCAAACAGGGCCGCAGCGTCTCCCTCGTTTTCCTGATCGACGGCCGACCAAATGTTGGGCGTGACGGTCTGGGGGGTCGGGAGCGGGCGCAGGCGGATGCCGATGATGCGGCCAGACAGATTGCCATATCGGGCTTTCCGGCGCTGGTCGTGGATATGTCCGCCCGCCCGCAGCCTGCCTCCCGCACGCTGGCTGGGATCATGAAGGCGGTGTATCTGCCGCTGCCCCGCGCCGACAGCCGTACGCTGTCCCGCGCGGTTCAAGCCGCCACCACCGGGGCTTGAGAGACGATGGCGGCGCGATCCGGCTTGTCGTGGGAGAAGGACGGGCGGGATTGGCCGAACCGGCAGGCAAGCCGGTTCGTGACGGCCTCAGGCTTGCGCTGGCATGTGCAGGTGGCGGGAAGCGGGCCGGTTATCCTGCTGATCCACGGCACGGGCGGTGCCACCCATTCCTGGCGCGGGGTGCTGCCGATTTTGGCGCAGCGGTTTACGGTGATCGCCCCCGACTTGCCGGGCCATGGCTTTACCGAGAAGCCGACCGGGAACCGGTTGTCGATGACCGGTATGTCGCGGGCATTGACCGATCTGCTGGGTGAGTTGGAGCTGACGCCGGATCTCGCCGTCGGACATTCGGCGGGAGCGGCGATCCTGACCCGGATGTGTTTAAGCGGACAGATCAATCCCAAAGCCCTGATCAGCTTCAACGGTGCCTTCCTGCCGCTGGGGGGGCTGGCCGGGCAGGTTTTCGCACCGATCGCCAAGGTTTTGTCGCTGAACCCTTTGGTGCCGAGCCTGTTTGCCTGGCGTGCAGGGGATCCGCGTTTGATCGGCCGTCTGTTGCAGGATACCGGCTCGTCGATCGATGCGGATGGGGTGTCGCACTACGCCCGCCTCGCGCGCGATCCGGGGCACGCGTCTGGCGCGCTGGGGATGATGGCGAATTGGGATTTGAAATCCTTGGCCCGGGATCTGCCGAAACTGCTGGTGCCGTTGATCCTGGTGGCGGCGGAGCGAGACCGCACGATTGCCCCGCGCTATGCCAAACAGGTTGCGGAGATGGTGCCGAATGCCCAGCTCCGCGCTTGGCCCGCCTTGGGGCATCTCGCCCATGAGGAAGACCCGCAGGGCGCCGCCGACATGATCGTTGAGACCGCCGAGCAGTTTGGTGTTGGGAGTGCGCCTGAATGACTGAGGGCCGGGTTGTTATCATCGGCGCCGGGATGGGTGGGTTGTCCGCCGCGATCACGCTATCGGCGCGCGGGGTGCCGGTCACGGTGATCGAAAAAGCGGCCGAGCCCGGCGGAAAAATGCGGCAGATCCCATATGGGGCCGGTATCGATGCTGGGCCGACCGTGTTCACCATGCGTTGGGTGTTTGAGGAATTGTTCGGGCGCGCGGGCTGGGATCTCGAAAGCGCTTTATCGCTCCAGCAGGCAACGTGTCTGGCTCGGCACGTATGGGCGGACGGCTCTGCACAGAAGGGTGGGAGGTTCGATCTGTGGGCCGACCCCGAGCAGGCAGCGGACGCGGTCGGTGCGTTCTCCGGTGCAGCGCAGGTCGAGGGGTTTCAGCGGTTCCTGAAGGATGCCGGGCGCATCCACGACACCTTGCGCGACAGCTTCATGGCGGCCTCCCGGCCCGGCCCGGTTGAATTGGCGCGCCGGGTTGGCTTTCACCGGATGTCGGAGATGTTGGCGTTGCGGCCGTTCTCGACCATGTGGGGCGCGCTTGGTGACTATTTCCAGGACCCGCGCTTGCGGCAATTGTTCGGACGCTATGCCACCTATGTCGGCTCCTCACCCTATCTGGCGCCGGCAACCTTGATGCTGATCGCGCATGTGGAATGCCAAGGGGTCTGGCTGGTCAAGGGGGGAATGATCGCGCTTGCCAGGGCCATGCGGGACTGCGCCGCCGCGCACGGGGCCGAGTTCCGGTTCGGCGAAGCGGTTGAGCAGATCGAAACCACCCGTGGCAGGGCCACTGCGGTTATCACGGAGCAGGGGGAGCGCATCGCCGCCCGCGCCGTGATCGCCAACACCGATGTCAGCGCGCTGGGGGCTGGACATTTGGGCGCTGCCGTCCGCCGGGCGGCGCTGCCGGTGCCGCCGCGTGAGCGATCTTTATCCGCGATCACGTGGGCGGGGCTGGCCGAGGTCGAGGGCTTTCCGCTGACGCGGCATACGGTGTTTTTCTCCGACGCCTATCAGGCCGAGTTCTCGGCGATCTTTGGCGAAAGCCGGGTGCCGGATCAGCCAACCGTCTACATCTGCGCGCAAGACCGGGACGATCTGGGCAATAGGACGGGTGACGGGCCGGAGCGGGTGTTGTGCCTGATCAATGCGCCTGCCATCGGTGATCGGCATGCGTTTTCCGACGACGAGATATCCCGCGCCCAGATGGCCATGCACCGGATCCTTGAAGGCCGAGGCCTGAAGCTGCGCCTAGATGCCGAGGCGTGCGCGGTGACAACGCCAACCGGGTTCGAAGCGCTGTTCCCGGGGTCGGGTGGCGCGCTTTATGGCCGGGCCTCTCACGGTTGGACCGCGAGTTTTCAGCGCGGCGGGGCCGAGACACGGATTCCGGGGCTGTATCTGGCGGGTGGCAGCGTGCATCCGGGCGCGGGCGTGCCGATGGCCACCCTGTCGGGCCGGATCGCTGCCGAGGCGGTGCTGGCGCTGCTGGGGGCGTCGAGGTGAAGGCTCTGCTGACGCTGGGGCGGATGCCGAAAGGGCTGGAGGTGGCGCGCGGCTTGGCCGCTGCCGGGTGCGAGGTCATGGTCGCCGATCCACACCGGACCCATGTGGCGCG
>CALAHL010000505.1 GCA_937891725.1 uncultured Rhodospirillaceae bacterium
ACACCCATGCCACCGCCCCCAAACCGGCAGCCACCACAGCCCCGCCCACGGGCGCTGAGATCCCGGTATCCCGGATCTGCTCCATCCGGGCCAGCACCAGTCCCAGGACCACGGACGCCTCGCCATAGCGGTAGAGGTTCCGATCGACCCCGGTCTGCCACTCAAACCCCACCAGATATGCGATCGCCAGCGCGGGCCAGAACAACCCTACAAAGGTCGGCGCCAATCGCCCCCGCGTCATGATGTCGATCCCGAGACCGGCCAGCGTGCCGGCTACGACAAACCATGCGACCTGGTCCAGAGTTTCGGTCGGCGGCGCCCAGGGCCAGCCCGGCAGGACCGCATAGGCTGCGATGACACCGGCGGGCAACCCGATCGAAGCCGCACGGGTCCCGGTTCCACCGAGTAGGCGGACCAGAACCGCGACCACGATCGTGACCAGCACCGGAACGGCGAGACGGGCGATGAGCGGATCAGTCAGGTTCATTGGCACCGTGTCATATGCTGCGGGTCGAATCTCGCGGGCGCGTCGCCCCCCAAGCGTTACAACAAAGAAAGTCGTTCGAACAGGCGCTCCGTAAAGGTCGGCGCGTCAAGATCCACGGCAACCGCGCCATTCGGCTCGGAGCTGCCGAAATCGACCAGCGTTCGTCCGCGCTCCGGCCCGTGGTCGGTGGCGATGCGTATCCGGGCCGGACGGATATCGAACAGCTCCGGCCAGATCTCAACCGCCAGCGCTGTCGCGTCATGAATGATCATGCCCAAGCCTCGATGGCGCACCGCCTCCAGATAGAAATCCATCATCCCCGACGCCGCAATTGCCACCGGTGTTCCGAGCGCGCGCAAACGGTTGATCCAATCCTCGTGGACCGCCGCCTTTCGGGTCAGGTCCAGCGGCACCAGGATCGGGCGCAACCGGGACTCGAACACCGCCCGGGCGGCTTCCGGGTCGAAATGGATGTTGAATTCGGCGGCAGGCGTGACGTTACCCCCCTCGATCCCGCCGCCCATGATCACGGTCCGTCCGATCCGCCCGGCAATTTCCGGCTCCTGGGTCAGCATCACAGCGAGATTGGTGAGCGGCCCGATCGCAACCAGGGACAGATCTTCGATCTCCGTCGGGATCCGCAACAGCGCGTTCACCGCATGCTCGGCCTGCGCCGTACCGCCCGGCGGCAGCATCACCCCACCCAACCCGTCATTGCCATGCACATGGGTCGCGGGCGGCGGTGCCCCCAGGATCGCTTTGGGACACCCGGCATAAACGGGGATGACCCGACCGCCGCCAAGTGCAGCGACGCGGAGCGCATTTTCAGTCGTACAGCCGAGGTCGACGTTTCCCGCGACCGTTGTGATCCCGACGAAAGAGATCTCCGGCGAGGCCAATCCAAGCAAAATCGCAACCGCGTCATCGATGCCGGGATCGCAATCCAGCAGGACGGGTTTCGAACTCTTGGCCATCTGATTGCGCTCCTGCTGTTGAAAGCCCCCATATCGTGGGGTAAGTCACGCGTTCAGACAAACGCCGCCTTCGACATTCGAAACCATCAGGAGACTGTCACGTGACACCGCAGGAGATCGCCAAGGTTCAGGCATATATGCGCAAGCGGTTTGCCAACCCCCGCATTCAGCTCGTGCGGCGCCCGCAGACGGACGATTCCGTCGAAGTGGTTCTCGATGACGAGTTTCTGGGCGTGATCTTCCGGGACGACGAAGACGGCGAGGTCTGCTACCAGCTCAACATGACCATCCTGGACATCGATCTGGAAAGCTTCTGAGCGACGTCGGACCGAGCCTTGTCGGACTCTCAGTCGACCAAACGCAGATGGGGGCCCTCTGGGCCACCGGGGGTCTCCACGTGCTCGATCGTGGCAGACTCAAGCGGCGCGATCATATCAAGCAGTTCCAGCAGATGCGGCGGAAGAACGACGCTGGCCCCCTCGAGTGTATGCCGGAGCGTCCCGATTGCCGTACGGAGCGAGCTATCGGCGTCGACGCCCTGCTCATCGGCGATCGACATCAACTGGGTAAGCGCAGCAATCGACGCGACCATGTCGTTTCTGCCGGCCGGCAGTTCCACCCCGAACGCAACCCGACCGGACACGTCGACCGGCGGCTCGGCATCCAACTCGAACCCCTCGAAGGGTTCGGTCGGCGTGCCGTTGATAACCGGGAGATCATCCATGTCCAGTTCGTCCACATCCAGTGTCGGCGCAACGGCATAGTTTTCCGCCACCGCTGCTGCACGCTTCCCGAAGCTGACCTTGATCACCACACTGCTGCTGCGACCGCCGGAAACGTCTCGGTTGCCAGTCCCCATCATCCACTCCGCATCTCATTGACGCCGACTCGGATAGAATCGGGTGCGAATCGGAGAATAGCAGAAAACGACTCGGGAACCGAGCAATGCGACTCGTGCGCTGACCGATCGCTATCCTCGCCAGAGCACGAACTATCGGTCGATCAGAGCGCCACAGACCGGAGGTGTGGCACGGGTTCACAATTCGCAGGGCCTCACAGGACCAGAATATCGGTGAACTTTCCGTCTTGGCCCAAACGCGCGTAAAGATCTGTGAGGGATTCCCGCGTCAGGGCGACTCTCTCGGCGCCCGTATCCTCAAGATCAATAAACGCCGCATAGGATGACGCGCACAGGCATTCGATCAAACTCTCGAATGAGCCGCTCCGCTTCATCCCATAAGGCCAGAATTCAAGCACCATCGGGTGCCGCTGCTTCAAGGTTGCTTCGGCCCCCTTGAGGACGAAGCCTTCGTATCCCTGGGTGTCCAGCCACAGCAGAACATTCGGAGCGGAGTGTGACTCCAGGATCCGATCCAGGGTCGTCATCTCGACCTCAACCGTTGCCCGCTCCGACTCCCGATACCTGTCCTCCGACGCCTCTGCGGCGGACTTGATCCGATGGTCTCCGAAATTCCGATCGCTCAGCTCAAAGGCGACGGTTCCAGGGGAGGCCCCCAAGGCGACCGGAAAGATCTCTATGCGTGCGCTCAGATCGTTCAGGATCACATTCGCTTTGAGAAGTTTCTGGTTCAGCGGTTCGGGCTCGATCGCCAGGGCGCGCGCCGCCAGCCCGCGTTTGACCACCGGGATGCAGATCGGCCCGATATTGGCCCCGATATCGACGAACAACAGGTCGGAGGTCCGATGCTCAAGGCCGGCCAACCTCAGAGCCGCCTGGAATTTCGCGAAATCGAATTCAGTGTTCGCGTAGATTTCGCGCCCGATCACCTTGTCGCGGGTCGACACCACGAAGGTTTCCGCGCCGGCCGCAAGCGCGAGATCCTGTTTGAGCGTGTCGAAGGCCAGACCCCGCAATCCGGCAGATCGACCGATCGTGGTGAGGATCAGGGACACCGCCATGCGTGCGGCTCCGACGCCCAACCTCTTGGTGGCGCGGTAGCCTGTCCGGACAAACGGAATCTGTCGCAGCACGTCTTTCAGCATGCTCCGACCCGCATCCCCTACTCCCACTCGATTGTGCCGGGTGGCTTCGAGGTGATGTCATAGGTCACCCGATTGATGCCGCGCACCTCGTTGATGATGCGGGTGGCGACGCGGGACAGAAAATCGTGGGTGAACGGATAGAAATCGGCCGTCATGCCATCGGTCGAGGTCACCGCCCGCAGCGCGCAGGCGAAATCATAGGACCGGGCGTCGCCCATCACGCCGACCGTGCGGACCGGCAGCAGGACCGCGAACGCCTGCCAGATCTCGTCATAGAGCCCGGCTTTGCGGATCTCGTCCAGATAGATCATATCGGCCTTGCGAAGGATCTCCAGCCTGTCACGGGTGATCTCACCCGGCACCCGGATCGCGAGTCCCGGCCCCGGAAACGGGTGTCGACCGACCAAAGTCTCCGGAAGCCCCAGCTCACGGCCCAGAGCCCGAACCTCGTCCTTGAAGAGTTCCCGTAGCGGCTCGACCAGCTTGAGGTTCATGCGCTCGGGCAGGCCCCCCACATTGTGGTGTGATTTGATGGTCACGCTGGGTCCACCCAAGACCGATACGCTTTCGATCACGTCGGGATAGAGAGTGCCCTGCGCCAGGAACCGTGCATCTTTGATCTTGCCCGCTTCCTCGTCGAAGATATCGATGAACAGCCTTCCGATGGTCTTGCGCTTGACCTCCGGGTCCGAGACGCC
>CALAHL010000506.1 GCA_937891725.1 uncultured Rhodospirillaceae bacterium
CCAACATGATCTGGTCATTCTCCGAAACCGCGAAGGATGCGGCCACAAGACCGTTCTTCTTGGTCAGGTCCACATTGGCGATGCCCTGACCACCCCGGTTGGTCAGGCGGTAATTCCCGATCTCGGTCCGCTTGCCGAAGCCCTTTGTGGTGATCGTCAGGACGTGCTGGCGGCGGATCTCGTCGGTGGCGTCCTCCACTCCGTCAGCCGCCCCGTCGATATCAAACCGGCGGAGGATGGACATGGACACAACCCGGTCCTCGCCCAACAGTCGGATGCCACGTACGCCAAGACTGTCGCGGCCCTTGAAGACCCGGACATCGGCGACCTTGAAGCGAATGGCTTTACCGTCCCGACTGGCGAGGAAGACGTCGTCATCCTCGGTGCACGGCATCACGCCGATCAATCGGTCGTCCTCGTCGAGGCGCATGGCCCGTTTGCCGGCCTTGTTGATATTGGTGAAGTCGCTGAGCGCGTTGCGGCGGACGGTTCCGGCTTCCGTCGCGAACATCACGTGCAGATCGGCCCAGCTCTCCTCGTCCACCGGCATCGGCATAACCGTCTGGATCCACTCGCCCTGCTCCAGCGGCAGCAAATTGACCATCGGTCGCCCGCGCGACTGCGGCGTGCCTTCCGGCAGGCGGTAGGTCTTCAGCTGGTAGACCTGCCCCTTGGAGGTGAAGAACAGGATCGGAGAATGGGTGTTCGCCACGAACAGGCGGCTGACCCAATCCTCATCCCGGGTCGACATGCCCGACCGGCCCTTGCCACCGCGCTTTTGCGAGCGGTATGTGGTCAGGGGCACCCGCTTGATGTAGCCGGAATGGCTCACGGTGACGACCATGTCCTCCCGGGCAATCAGGTCTTCGATGTCGTGCTCGAACTCGCTTTCCTGAATTTCGGTCCGGCGGTCCGTGCCCCAGGCTTCCCAGGTGGCGACAAGTTCCTCACGCAGAACCTCCATCAGCCGGGGGCGCGAGGTCAGAATTGCGAGGTAATCCTTGATCTTCTCCGCGATCTCGGAGGCTTCCTCGGTCAGCTTGCCCCGCTCCATCCCGGTCAGGCGTTGCAGACGCAGCTCCAGAATGGCGCGCGCCTGAGCTTCCGACAGCTTATAGGTCCCGTCAGCCGCAACCTCATGGCCCGGATCGTCGATCAGGGCGATGAACTCCTTCACCTCGTCGGCGGGCCAGCGTTCGGCGCACAGCTTGACGCGCGCATCGCCGGCATCGGACGAGCTCCGGATCATCGCGATCACCGGATCCAGATTGCTGATCGCGACCATCAAACCGGCCAGGATATGCGCCCGATCCCGTGCCTTGCGCAGCAGATAGCGGGTCCGGCGGGTGACCACCTCTTCCCGGAAATCGACGAAGGCCTGAATGACCTCGCGCAGGTTCAACTGCTCCGGCCGTCCGCGATTCAGCGCCAACATGTTGACGCCGAACGTGGTTTGCAGCGGCGTGAAGCGGTACAGCTGGTTCAGCACCACTTCGGCCATGGCGTCACGCTTGAGCTCGACCACGACCCGGACACCATCCCGATCGCTTTCGTCCCGCAGATCCGAGATGCCCTCGATGATCTTGTCGCGCACGGTCTCGCCGATCCGCTCGATCATCCTGGATTTGTTGACCTGATACGGGATCTCGGACACCACGATCGCGAACCGGTCCTTGCGGATCTCCTCGATCTCCGCCCGGCCGCGCATGACCACCGACCCGCGCCCGGTATTGTAGGCGTCGCGAATCCCGGCCCGGCCCAGAATCAGGCCGCCGGTCGGGAAATCCGGTCCCGGAACGATCTGGATCAGCTCGTCGATCGTGATGCCGGGATTGTCGACATACGCGATACAGGCATCGACCACTTCGCGCAGGTTGTGCGGCGGGATGTTGGTCGCCATGCCGACCGCGATACCACCGGCGCCATTGACCAGCAGGTTCGGGTATTCCGCCGGCAGAACCGACGGCTCGGACGTGGTCTCGTCGTAGTT
Organism: uncultured Rhodospirillaceae bacterium; assembly: GCA_937891725.1. Lineage (GTDB taxonomy): Bacteria > Pseudomonadota > Alphaproteobacteria > Thalassobaculales > Thalassobaculaceae > JANSYC01. The sequence continues at coordinate 1,991 of CALAHL010000506.1, forward strand.
CGGGACGAAATCAGCGGTTTCCTTGTCGATGTCCCGCAACAGCCCTTCGGCGGCCTTCGCCAAACGGGCCTCGGTGTACCGCATGGCCGCCGGAGGATCGCCGTCCATCGAGCCGAAATTGCCCTGGCCGTCGACCAGCGGCAGACGCATGGAGAAGTCCTGCGCCATCCGGACCATCGCGTCATAGATCGCGCTGTCGCCGTGCGGATGATACTGACCCATCACGTCACCGACGATACGCGCCGATTTGCGATACGGGCGTGACCAGTCGTATCCCCCCTCCTTCATGGCGTAGAGGATCCGGCGGTGAACCGGTTTGAGGCCGTCTCGAATATCGGGGAGCGCGCGGCTGACGATCACGCTCATCGCGTAATCGAGGTAGCTGCGCCGCATCTCGTCTTCGATTGAGACCGGGGCGATATCGTGGGAGTCGGAGTGTGTGTCGGACACCGAGGAACCGATCTGCTTAGTGGCGGGAACGCCGAAACCTGGACGCCGAGAAGTCTGAGCGAATGACTGGACCGGATTCCAAAGGCGAGTCTTATAAATTTAACCGATTCCCGACGGTCACGGCAATGCTGCGCCGCCGAAAAGAGCATCGTGACCAAAACTTAGTCAATCGGCCACCGATCAAGGCGTGACCCTTTACCGGAATGAGGTAGTCTGACCCTCAGAAACGCAGTGGGAGGACGACCAAATGGGATTGAAAATCGCCGTCATGGGTGCGGGCGGAATTGGTGGCTATTTTGGCGCCAAACTGGCCCAGGCCGGCCATGAGGTGGGATTCGTCGCCCGTGGGCGCCACCTGGACGCCATCCGCGCGAACGGCTTGAAGGTCCTGTCGGAAACCGGCGACATCCATTTGTCGGCACCGATCGCGACCGACGACCCCGCCGACCTGACCAACAAGCTCGGCCCGGTCGACGTGATCCTGTTCATGGTCAAGACCTACGACACCCAGGAAAACCTGGACCTCGACCTGCAGGCCGGTCGG
>CALAHL010000507.1 GCA_937891725.1 uncultured Rhodospirillaceae bacterium
CTGGAGCCGATGGTGCTTGCCCGGCTGCTGCAGGCGGCTCTTCCGGCCAAAGGCGACTTGGCGCTCGATATCGGGTGCGGAACCGGTTACGCAACGGCGATTCTGTCAAAAATGGTCTCGACCGTGGTCGGGATCGATGTCGAAAAAGATCTGGTCGAGCGCGGAAACGCGTGTCTCTCCGAGCTGGTTATAGAGAACGCGGCGCTTGTCGATGGAGCGCTTACCGATGGCTATTCTAAGGGCGGACCTTACAACGTCATTTTGATTAACGGCGCCGTCGAAGAGATTCCTCAGGTGCTGTTTGACCAGCTGGCCGACGGCGGTCGATTGGTCACGGTCGAAGGAGGAGCGAGCAATCGTCCCGGCTTGGCAATGCTGTACGAAAAGTACGATGGGCGCGTGGCGCATCGGATTCTGTTCGACGCCGGGACCCCGATGCTGCCCGGTTTCAGAAAGACCGCAGGATTTGTCTTCTAGATGCGTTGCAGCGCACTACATCGTTAACCGTGATAGACTTGGGAATTATCGGCTGGCAGGGTGGTCGACCGGTAGCCGGGATCGGTAACTTAGGGATGTGTCTTCATGAGACCTGTTGAAAGCTTTGATGCGTTTGTCAAAAAGCCCCGTCTTGCACGCTGGAGTCAGGTATTTCGCTCATGCTTGATGACAGGCACCGTCCTGGCGGCAGGTTTCGCGAGCAGTGCGCCGGCGTCGGCCCAAACGCTGACCGAAGCCTTGGTCATGACCTATCAGTCCAACCCGGAAATTCTGGCGCAGCGTGCCGCCCTTCGGGCTGCGGATGAAAATATCCCGGCAGCGGAAGGCGCATGGCGCCCTGCAGTCAGCGCGACTTTGTCGTCCGGTGTCACAAATGTTGACTCCGAAAGCAACGGGATAAATTCGCCAGCCGGCACCTCCTATCCCCAGACAGGCACCTTGTCGGTCAGCCAGCCGATCTATACGGGTGGGGCGGGCGATGCCGCACTTGCGTCGAGCGAAGCGGATGTTCAGGCGCAACGCGCGTCCATGTTTTCAGTCGAGCAATCGGTCCTGTTGTCTGCGGTGTCGGCCTATGTCGACGTTATACAGGCACAATCGACCTTCGAGCTGCAGATCACCAATGTTGAGCGACTGGAAAAGCAACTTCAGGCGACTCGGGATCGGTTTCGGGTCGGTGAGGTGACCCGAACGGACGTGGCCCAAGCGGAATCGCGCCTGGCACGCGCCAACGCGGACAGGACCTCGGCGGAAGGAAATTTGGTGACGGCCCGCGTCGAATTTGAACGCGTGGTCGGCTCCGTACCCACGAACCTGACGCAGCCGGCGGTTGCCAGCAATCTGCCCAGCAACCGGGAAACGACCGTCGATCTCGCGGTCGCCGATAATTTTCTGCTGATTCGTCAGAAATATATCGAGGAGTCGGCACGCGCCGATGTGGATTCGGCATTGTCCAATCTGTATCCGACCCTGGATCTTGTTGGCGAGGCCCAATACGCGAAAGACAGCTCGGGCGGCGACAACAGGACGACTTCCGTGTCGGCGGAATTGCAGCTTGTTATTCCGATTTATCAGCGGGGCGTGCAATACGCCAATGTTCGGAATTCGAAAGAGACGCTGAATCAGCAGCGCTTGACGACGGATCAGCAGCGCCGCGCGGTCGTCGACTCGGCCGCGAGCACATTTGAATCCTACAAGACGACCCTCGCTGGGATCGAATCGATCAAATCCGAAGTTCAATCTGCGGAAATCGCGTTGGACGGGGTGCAACAGGAAGCGACGGTTGGCGCCCGGACCGTGCTCGATGTGTTGGATGCGGAACAGGAACTTTTGGACGCACAGGTGCGTCTGGTCCAGGCGAATCGCGACGCAATCGTGGCGAGCTACCAGCTTCTGGTGACGATCGGGCGCCTGACAGCGCGTGATTTGGCGCTCCCGGTGGAGATCTACGATTATGACGCCCATTACCGCCAAGTGCGCGGTAAATGGTTTGGGACGGAGCCAGTGGGACGCTTGCCGGGCAACTGATGGGCGGTCCTGGGCCTGTCTGGTCATACCGACCACTCTTCATCTGGTGTGACAGAGGCTTATCGGTTAATCTTCACACTCGAAATTGGGTAATTGGGGGCGGACGTCCGGAGAGGTTACGTTCTTGCGTGACAATCTCTGGTCATATGCGATACCGGTTTTGAGTGACTGTGGAGTGTCGGGTCCAGCGGAGACGGCGCCACAGTTATCGCCGGAACGGGACGTATTGCGGGATCGGAACGTATGAGCGACACGGCACAAGAACCATCCATGGAAGAGATCCTGGCGTCGATTCGCCGGATCATTTCCGAAGATGGTGACGACGCCGAGGACGAGGATACGCCGGAGCCGACTCCCGAGCCGCTGCCGGAACCCGAGCCCGAGCCCGAACCGGAACCCGAGCCAGAACCCGAGCCCGAACCGGAGCCTGAAGAGGAGCCGGAAGAGGAGGAGGAAGAGGAGGATGTTCTTGACCTCTCCGAAATGGAAGAGGACGAGGACGAGGAAGACGACGCGGAGCCGCTGTTCGATGAACAGCGCTTTAAAGCGAATGAACCGGAAGTCGAGCCGGAACCGGAACCCGAGCCGGCGCCGATCCAAACTCCGCCACCTCCACCTCCGCCGCCGGCTCCCGTCGCGGCCGCCCCCCGGGCACCTGACGGGTTGGTCTCGCCACCGCAGGCTCAGGAGACGGTGCACTCGTTCGCCGAGCTTCAGGCCAAGCTGAACGAGGACTATCAGGAATTGCCGGTCGGCAACGGGGCCATCACCCTGGAAAGACTGACGCGCGAACTGATGCGTCCAATGCTTAAGGAGTGGCTGGATCAGCACCTGCCGGCGATGGTCGAGAGGCTGGTACGCGAGGAGATTGAGCGTCTGGTGATGCTGTCCCAACGCCGGGATCGCTGGTAGGCCTGCGTCCTTGGGCCGACTTCGGAGGCGCTTTGGGCCGCGCAGCCCTGGTCGGAAGAGCGATCATGAAACGCGACGTCTCACGACCGATACTCTCCCATCGCCGCATTCTGGGCGCTACACCCGCGCCGACCAGCCGATTGCGTGCCGGTGACAGGTCCGGAGGCTTCGTCGCGATGGCGCTGGTCATGCTGGTCATCATCGTGTTCGCGATCATGCTGAATACCGGACAGGTTTCGGACAACCTCGGTGCCGCTTTGCGGTACTGGTCGGGTGTCCGGAATTAGAGCGCCCCGGCGTGATCGCCGCACCGCCGCCTTTTCCTCCCGAATAGGTAACGGGTGCCTCTCGCAAATGTGTCGGGCATCCGGATGACCGTGGAGCTACCGTCCTCGAAGAAAATTCTTCGAGGAGGAATGCGATGCACGTGGTCCGGCGATTTGCTCTCCTGATTCTGGGACTGCTCGGAATGCCGACGGCGGATGCGATCGCCGACGGCGGAACACGTATGACCGTCACCGGTGAGATGATGGACACGTGGTGCTATCTCTCGGGCGTGATGGGCGGAGCGGAGGCGGTGGTCGGGTCCTCCCACCATACGTGCGCACTGTGGTGTGCTGCGGGTGGCATCCCTGTCGGCCTCCTGACCGATGACGGCACGGTCTATTTCGTCCTGCAGATGGAAGGCAGCCCCGATGTGGTCGGCAGCGATACCCTGCTGGATGTTCAAAGTGATCGGCTGGTGGCGGATGGCATCGTCTACGAGCGGGACGGAAACAATTTCATCATCGTCGAGAAGGTGGTGGCCAACGAGGGGATCACGGTTCTGAACCACACAGATTACGGCCCGGTTCCGCCCTTCGCGATCCCTGAGCTGAATTGAGGGAGGCCGTCATGCGCAAGCTTCTATCCATGATCGCCGCGGGGCTGGTGTGCGTCGCATCGCCGGTGTCGGCTCAGGAGAGCCAGGCCGAGAGCTGGGGCCTGCTGGGCGAGCAGGCTCTGCGGTTCGAGGGCAAGGTTACCGACTTGCTCTGCGCGATTACAGGGAACTGCCCGGCCGATTGCGGCGCCGGCAAGCGGCAACTCGGCCTGCTGCGCGACGACGGTAGTCTCGTGGTCGTCGGCAAGAACGTCCAGGCGGCGTTCAATGGGGGCGTTCCGGACATGCTGCCTTTTTGCGGTCAGCGGGTGGAAGTCGACGGGCTGATGGTCGGCGAGGGGGCCACCAAGCTCTACCAAGTCCAGTTGGTCCGCCCGGCCGGTTCGGATGCGGTATTCGAGAAGACCACGCGCTGGACCGACGTCTGGGCCGCCAGTCATCCCGATCTCGCCGCGACCGGAGATCCCTGGTTCCGCAAGGACCCGCGCGTGCTCAGCCGGATTAAGGCGGAAGGGTATCTGGGGTTGGGTCTGGAGGTCGACAGAAAATTCATTGCCGAGTGGTGAGACCATGATGCGCGCGATCACCTCCATGGCCCTGCTCTGGTTGCTCCTGATCCCGTCCGTCGACGCACATGACGGCCACGGTCATCCGCCGAAACCTCAAACGGATGCCGGAGTGGTTCCGATGGAGGCACCGGTCACTCCGTTTCCGGTCCGGATCAACGCCCGCTTCGATCTGATTGACCAGGATGGTGCGCGGCGAACCGAGGCGGACTATCGCGGGGCTTATCCTCTGATTTTCTTCGGTTACGCCAATTGTGAGGGCATCTGCTCGGTGGCGGTGCCGCGCATGGCCCAGGCGCTTGATCTTTTGGAGCAACGGATCGCGGCCCGGCTGCGCCCGATCGTGATCACGGTCGACCCGGAGGCCGATACGCCCGCGGCTATGAAGGCAAAGCTTGCGGAACTCCATCCCGCCCTGATCGGATTGACCGGCGATGAGTCGGCGCTTGAGGCCGCACGGATCGGATTCGGGGTCAAACGCAAGCTGCTGTTCACCGATCCGAAGGGCAACCCGACCTATGCTCATGGGGGCTTTCTGTTCCTGCTCGGCCCCGGAGGCGAGCTTCTGACCGTTCTGCCGCCGATTCTGGACCCTGACCGGATGGCGGCGCTGATCGCAAAATACGTTGGTGCGATCAAGGGATAGGTGCCCGGGAACCATTTTGAGATACTGCGTTCCGTTGCTCTAGGGGCTGGGCTATCCTCTGCGTCCAAAGCACAGGGAGACAGTCATGGCGCGGATCGTGATCGGCGGGTTTCAACACGAGACGAACACGTTTGCGCCAACCAAGGCGGGATTGGACGCGTTCACCCGTGGCGGCAGTTGGCCGGCGTTGGTCACCGGCGAGGGGCTGTTCGACGCGGTCGCCGGGATCAATCTCTCGGTCGCCGGGTTCATCGACGCGGCACGGGCCGCTGGGCACGATTTGGTGCCGACCACTTGGGCTGCGGCCTCACCCTCGGCCCATGTGACCGACGCTGCCTTCGAGCATATCGCCGGGTTGATCGTCGATGGCGTTCGGGCCGCTCTGCCTGCCGATGCGGTTTATCTCTGTCTGCATG
>CALAHL010000508.1 GCA_937891725.1 uncultured Rhodospirillaceae bacterium
CGAAGCGCTGGGCCTCGCGCTCCAGGCCGGACGTGACCCCTTGTGTCCAACCGGTCCGGATGGCGTCGAGGGCGCGCACTCCAGCCTGCTCGCGGCCCGCCCAGGAGAGCTGTCGCAGCACCCGTTGCAGAAACCCATCTCCAAGCACGGTCTCGAGATCAATGTCCGATGCCATCTCCCACTCCGCGACCTTCGCACGACGCTCCGCCGCCGCCTTGCCGAGGGAACTGGCATCACCGTTCACAACGAAGTCTCGGACCAGGGCATGCGCGGTCGAGAGTGTGTCGGTCGCGCTCCCGACCACCATGTCGATTGCCCCGATCGCAAGGGCGTCTTCCGCCGTGATCGACCGCCCGCCGAGGATCAGGTCGAGGGCATCGCGGAGGCCTTCGGCGCCCCGTCTGTCGGCGAGCAGCCGGGGCAGGCGCTGTGTGCCGCCGTATCCGGGCAGTAGGCGGAGATTGATTTCGGGCTGCCCGAAGCGCGCCGTCGGTTCCGCCACCCGGTAGTGGCAGGCGAGCGCGAACTCCATGCCGCCACCGAGGGCGAGGCCCTGGATCGCGGCGATACAGGGCTTGTCCATCGCCTCGATCCGCCGAAACGCCAGTTGCGCATTTGCGGGAAGCGCCTTCGCTTCGGCGATTGAATTCACTTCTTCGAGCATCTGGCGGATATCGGCCCCGGCGACAAAGGAGGCGCTGCCGGCGCCGGTGAACACCACCGCCACGGTGTCTGACTTACGCGCCAGATGGTCGACCACCATCGCGAGTTCATCGAGGGCCCGTTCATTCAGCGCATTCACTGGCGGGTTGTTGATCGTGACCGTAGCGACGCGCTTGCCTGGAGCGACGGTGTTGTACTGCACCACGAAGTAGCGGTAGCGCTGGAACAGCGCCTGATCGTCCGCGAGCTGCTGGCGGGCGCGCCAAGTCTCCACGACGCCGCGAAGCGCGTCGAGGCTCTCGGGGTTTCGCAGGGTGGAGACGTCCCCGAGGTCCTCACCGGTGACGATCGCCCGCACCATGCGGCGCATGTATTTTCCGCTGCGGGTTTCCGGAAAAGCCGGAACGACCAGCAGGTCCGACGGAACCGCGACCGCTCCCTTTTCCGTGCGGACCAGATTGATCAGCCGCGTGCGGTCCTCTGCGGTGAGTGCGCGACCGGCGGCCGGGGTAACGAAGGCCACGGGCGTCACGCCCTTCTCCCGATGCGGTGCGCCAATGACGATGACGTTGCCGACGGGCGAGTTCGGGTTGAGGGTTTTGTCGCGCAGGATGGCGCCCTCGATCTCCTCGGTCCCGATCCGGTGGCCGGAGACATTGATCACGTCGTCGGAGCGGCCGTGCAGCGAGAACGAACCGTCCCCATGCCGGATGGCGAAATCGCCTTGCGTATAGGCCCAGGCGCCGCGCCACCGCCGCCAATAGGTTTCCGAATACCGGGCCGCATCACCTGTCCAGCCGGACACGACCGAGGCCCGTCCGCCGCTGATCTCGACCCGGAAGGCGCCGGCATCTCCCCAGATGGTGCGCGCGAGGTAGGGGTAGGGAGCCGCGATCACGATCTCGCCCTTCTCCCCGGCCTCCGCGCGCCGCCAAGGCGCTCCGCCGTCGCTTTCGGAGCGCTGGATCCGCGTGGCTGTAACATCGGCATCTGCCGCGTCGGGATCCTCCACCCAGACGTCGCCGAAGATCCAAGGCAGCGGATACGTGTGCGCGTTCGCCGAGAGCGGGAAGTCGGGATTCCCGTAGAAATGCGTCCAGACGATGCCGCCATGTTCAGTTGCCCAATAGCTGTTGATGTACCAGGGCGTCACATGCTCCATCGCGAAGGACTGGACGGCGGGCGAGGTCGGCTCGGCGCAGAAGGTCGCAACCCGCAGAGAAGAGAGGTCGTAGGCCTTCATGTCGTTCAGGTTTTCCGGGTCCTGCATGATGGTTTTCAGGAAGGTCACCCCGGCCTTGAAGACCGACACGCGATACCGCTCGATGATCGAGGCGAAGCGCCCGGAATGGGGAAACACCGGTGATCCCTCGCACACGACCGTGGTCACGCGGGTCAGCAGGGCGGCGGCGATCAGGTAGCTTTGGCCGGTGATCCAGCCCGGATCGGCGACGACGAACATCACCTCTCCCGGGCGGGCATCGAACGCGACCGGCATGGTGGCGGCGACGCCGGCGCTGTAGCCGCCGTGGACGTGCACCACACCTTTGGGTTTACCCGTCGACCCGGAGGTGTAGATCACGAAGCTCGGAAATTCGGACTCCACAGGTAACGGCCGCGACGCCGCCCATATCGCGCGCACGAAGTCGGCATCCTGAAGGTTCAGTAGATCGGCCTCGTCGGCCACGTCGAACCCGATGCCCCGCGCGGTCTCCAGCACAAGCTGAGCGGCGTTGTCTGTCAGATCGTGACTCCAGCGATCGCGCTCCTCGTTCCAGACCATATTGGCTTGGCCGGTATGGCGGACCACAACCACCGCCTCGACCCGTGGCGGTGACGACACCAGCCTAGAGGCGATCACGGTGCGGACCTTGGCGGCCTGGCGCGCATCCAATGCCGCAGTTCGACCGAGCGAGGAGAGCGCACGGCCGACACCCCGCATCACATCCGAGCGCTCGACCGTCACTTCGCCCCGGAGCAGGTCCGCCACCTCGGCGATGATCCTATCCCTCGGTTCGGCGGTTACGTCGAGTTCGGGATCGGCCAAGGCGTCTCGCAGAAGCTCTAGGGCCACATTGACCGGCATGAAATTGTCGAGCGCGGGGTCTGTGTAACTCGCCTTGAACGGCACCGCCTGCGCGTTCCGGTAACTCCCGTCCGCCGTGACCACAACACGGGCGCCGGCATCGGCGATCCGGTCGGACAGCGTCTTATCGCTGAATCCGCCGAAGACCGGGGTGAAAATGACACCCAGTCGTTTCGCACCCTCGGTCCAGTAGATCTGCTCCGGGATGCTCGGCATGTTGAGGGCGATGCGGTCGCCAGGCTTCAGGCCGAGCGCAATGAGTGCCAAGGAACACTTCGCGCTTTCCAGCATGAGCTGCTTGCGT
>CALAHL010000509.1 GCA_937891725.1 uncultured Rhodospirillaceae bacterium
GTCTCCCGCAGCACAGTCTGAACAAGGGAAAGCAGGTCGGATTCGGGCTCTCCCCCCATGTCTTCGATACCCGGCTGAAACAGGCAAAGCGTGTCGCGGAGTTCCTCGGCCGTCGGTCCCACGGGGACATAAATGTCGCCGCCCGTCGTCAGGCGATGAACCGCAAGCCCGTCGATGATACGGAGCGCCATCGGCCGATATGCCGGGCGGGTGAACGCCTTTCTCACACGCTCCGACAAAACCTCCGACACCTTGAGCACTGGTCCAATGTTAGGATCCGCGCGCAAAACGGAGTTCGACGTAACCGTCTCCCAGAACTTGTCATAGCCGATCAGTCCAGGCCGATCGTCGGGCACCTCATCGGCGAGAATAGTCTGAATCTGATCCCGGAGGGTAACCAGTGCGCCGCGCTTCTCAGTGAACACCAACCGCTCGAACGTCCCGATGTAATCAGGGTGCACTGGGAACAGCCGGACATACTCGTCCATGCGCTCATTCATCGAGCCATAAAACTTGGCGAACGGCGTAAGGTAGGTTCGGATCTTATTCTGCTGATCAGCCGTCTTCTTCAGGAGGCGTTCGGCCACCACGAAACTGACGTCCTGGCGGGCGAGTAAGATCTGGGTGAAGCGATCCTTCACACGACGAAGGCTATCGGCGACGTGCTGGAAGCGGCTGCTGTCGAAGATCGCCTCCTGAACACCGGCGACGAAGCGGAAGCGTAGGTGCTTTGTGACCTCGCCAAGTTCTCTAAGGAACGAGAGGTCCAGAACGAGGTCGTGATCCTTGCGGGAGCGAAGATAGTCGAGGAACTCGTCGACTACGAGCAGGACGCCATGGTTCGGATGGATATCGGCGAAGGCCGCCATCATCTCCTCAAATGCGGCCTTGTTGTTGACGACCTTGTCGGCTGGAGGGAAAGAGTAGCTGACACCATGCTTCTCGAGGAATACCTCAAGCTGTTGTGTGATGATGTCCCGCAAGGACATCTGACTGGAAATCTCGATGCGGTGCACCTTGAATTTTCCGGCAATGGCGCCCG
>CALAHL010000510.1 GCA_937891725.1 uncultured Rhodospirillaceae bacterium
ATGAGCGCGAAGATCGAGATCGCGGTATCGCGCCAGGTGTTCAAGCCCGTCGCGGCGAGAAGTCCCAGGAAAATTCCAAAGCCGACCGCAAGGGTGATGGTCGCGACCATCAGCAGGAGGGTCGGAACCACCCGATCCAGCAGAAGCGTGCTGACCGGCATGTCATGCCGGAAGGAATACCCCAGATCGAATGTCAGAACGTTCTTGAGATAGACGAGCAATTGAACCGGGACCGGCTGATCCAGCCCGAACTTGGCCCGTAGCTCGGCCATGTATTCGGGTGTCGCGGACCCGGCCTCGCCCGCGAGCACGTCGACGGCATCGCCCTCGGCCAATTGCAGCAGCAGGAAGTTCATCACCACGATGGCAATGATAATCGGAATCGCCTGCAACAGCCGCTTCAACACGTATCGGATACGGCGCGTGGAATGGTTCAAGAATGCCCCCGAAATCGGCGCCGGCCCAGGTGGCCGGCGCCGTGTTGTTTTCGCTCGTTACTCAGCGATCCAGGCGCGGTCGAATGACCCGTAGGCGCCCAGGGCCGAAGTTGCGTGATCGCGGAAACGATCATTGTAGACGGTCAGAAACTGCAGTTCGAACAGGTTCAGGACCGGCATATCTTCGGAGAGGATCTTCTGGACCTCCGCATAGGTCTCAGCCCGCTTTGCAGCATCGGGCTCCTGCGCGCCGCTTGACAGCAGAGCATCGAGCTTCGGGTTGGAGTAGCGGCTTGAGTTCACGAAGTGCGTGCCCTGACGGATCTGATCGGTGCCGTAGTGGCGATGCACGCCCAGAACCGGATCCGAGAGCTGGTAGAAGTAGTTCACATTCATCGTGAAATCGTAGTCCTGATAAATGCGCTTCAGCCAGGTCGGGACGTCCTCATAGCGCAGCTCCAGCTCGATTCCGATCTCGCTCAGAGCCTGCTTCATGTACTCGCCCGCACGACGCCAGTCTTCGCCATAGGGGATCAGGTCGAGAACCGCTTTCGCCCGCACGCCATCCGCATCCGGCTTGATACCGGCTTCGTCCAGCATCGCCTTGGCCGCTTCGATATCGGCCTTCGGGGCGTAGTTCGGCATCGGCCCGGTGTAGAGACCGGTGGGCGCGAAGTTCGACGACAGGGCCGAGCTGGCAGGCTTGCCGTAGCCGAACCAGATGTTCTCGATCATGAACTCGCGATCCAGCGCAAGCGAGACGGCCTTGCGGATGGCCGGGGTGTCGAACGGAGGTTTGGTGGTGTTGAACTCGATCAACGCCATCGGGTTGATCATCGAATAGCCGTCGGTCGTCACCGAGAAGCCTTCGGTGTCGCGCAGACGGACTGCGTCGATATTCGGGATCGCGCCATACGCGCCGTACATCACTTCCCCGTTCTCCAGCGCCGCGGTGCGGGTGGAGGCGTCCGGAATGAAACGCCCGACGATACGGTCCAGATACGGCAGGCCTTCCTTCCAGTAGTTCTCGTTCTTCTCCAGCAGGATGTACTGGCCCTTCTTCCACTCGACGAACTTGAATGGACCGGTCCCGACCGGATTGGTCGCGAGGCTGGAAGTTCTCGGGTCCTGGCCTTCCAGAAGGTGCTTCGGCACGATCGGGCTTTCGTAACCCGACAAGGCGCGCAGCATGTAGGGCGCTGGATTGGCAAGATTAAAAACGGCGGTGTGTTCGTCAGGGGTGTCGATCGACGTCACTTCGCGGAACGAGTTCGGACCGCGTGGGTGAACCTTCGACAGAATTTCCATCACGCTGTACTGGACATCGGCGGACGTAAAAGGCGCGCCGTCGTGCCACGTCACGCCCTTCTGCAGCTTGAAGGTCACGGTCAGACCGTCGGGGCTGACCTCATAGCTCTCTGCCAGTGACGGGACGATGTTCAGATCGTTGTCGTAATCGAACAGGCCCTGGTAGATCTTCGGCGCCACAAGTCCGATAGGACCGGACGTCGACAAGAATGAGGCGAGCGACGGCGGTTCCGGCTGAACGAGGTAAACGAGATTGCCGCCAGATGTCTGTGCCATCGCGGCCGTGCCGCCGAGCGCAAAGCTCGCGGCGCACGCCATTCCGGCGAGTAGGGATCTCAAACGCATAATGTCTCTCCTGTCGGGCGGTGGTATAAATGCCACCTGGATGTCACTGAACCGTAGCCCATACTTGAGCAACCGCAAGCCATTTTTTTGCATTGCAACATGATTTAATGATGTTTTTGCCGCATTGCACACGGGCCGCCAGGTAACCGCTCCGGTCGT
>CALAHL010000511.1 GCA_937891725.1 uncultured Rhodospirillaceae bacterium
GGCCGGTCGCAGGACGCACAGGTCTTGGTCGGAAGCTCGGATCTGCGGACGGTTTCCCACTCATCCGAAATCCAGACTGCCTTGTCCGTCATCGGGCGACGGCTTGCGCTTCCGGGCACGGGAGGGCTGCGCAAGGCCGCTGCGACGGCTGCCGTGCCGGTCCTGGATCGCCTCAGCGGCGTCCCGATACGGTTGTCCGTCCCGCACCGCCCAGATCTTGGCGCGTGCCGACCTGCCGGCCTCCATGTGGTCGACGATCGGGTTCGGGTACTCGCGTCCGATCGTCAGGCCGAGATCCGCCTGTTCAAGAGGCGAGAGCGTCCAGGGTTTGTGAATGGCGGAGGTCGGCACATCCTTCAATTCCGGGACCCAGCGCCGAATGAAGGCCCCGTCCGGATCCTGGTCGAGCCCCTGCTTGATGGGATTGTAGATCCGGGCGGTGTTGATCCCGGTGGTCCCGGACTGCATCTGGGTCTGGGGCCAATGAATGCCCGGTTCGTAATCGGTGAACAGCCGCGCGAGATGCAGTCCCGGTTCTCGCCAGTGGTTCCAGAGCTGGTAGGAACTTGCCGACATCAGCATTGCGCGCATCCGGAAATTGATCCAGCCGGTCGCCCTCAGGGACCGCATGCAGGCATCCAGGAACGGCCAGCCCGTACGGCCCTCCGCCCACGCCTGATGGCGGATCGGATCGAAATCCCGAATGTTCCGGTACGCGGGGTGCAGGGCGTCGGTCTCGATCGACGGCTGATCTTCGAATTTCTGGATGAAGTGGCAATGCCAGTGCAGGCGTCCGCTGAAGGACCGCATGGACGCCTGCCACAATCCGGTCGGGCCGGGTGCGCCGCGCAGCTCCGCCATACGGGCCCAGGTCGCCTGTGCGGCCTCTCGCATTGAAAGGGTTCCCCAGGCGAGATGCGGGCTGATCCTGGAGCAGGAGGCCTCCGCAGAGAGGGGGCTCGACATCTCCTTTTGATAGCGCGCGCCCCGCTGCGTGAGGAACCCTTGAAGGGCCTCCAGCGCCGCTGATCGTCCACCCGGCTGCCGTCCGGGGCAGGGATCCTCCGAGAGGCCAAGATCCGTCGCCTCGGGAATGGGGCCGGGGTCGATATCGATCCGGGGGAGGGCGCGGGGCGTCTCAGGTATCGTTTCGGACATGAACCGGTCCCAGGCCCGCGCCCAACCGTCCCGGTCCTTCAGCGAGCGGATCACACCGCTATCGCGATGTTGGGTCCATGGAACACCGACGGATCGTGCCCACATGGCCACGGTCTTGTCGCGATCATAGGTCCAAGCGGTGCCCGTCTCCTCATGGCTATCCAGCGAGGCGATGACGAATCTCTGATTCAGCGCATTTAAGACCTCAATCGCCCCACCAATCCGCACCACAAGAGGCGCCCCGATTCCGGCGAGATCCACGCGCAGCTGGGACAGGCACTCCCTCGCGAAGGCCCAGTGTCGGGCCGACATGTCTGGCTGCGTCCACCAGTCCGGCTCGGCGATGTAGAGCGGTAGCACGCCGCCCCCGTCCCGCATCGCTTGCCGTGCGGCGGTCAGCAGCGGGAGGTGGTCGACGGTGCGCAAATCCCGTTTGAACCAGATAACGTGAACCGGGGCCATGTCCCAGACCTAGGACCCGCCACAGTCTCGGACAGGGGAGAGCTGACCAAAAGACGCGGTTCCCAATCACCGAGCAGTCGGGGCCTTCTGTTT